>NZ_JAVRBR020000027.1:0-160716 GCF_034531165.2 Dendronalium sp. ChiSLP03b
TAACCTGAGTTCGGGATAAGGAAAGAGACAGGTAGTAAGCTGAAAATAGCGTTAAATCCAGCAACCTGCCCTATGTTCAGTTTAGATGCTTTGTTTTGCCATGTAGATGATTTCTGTAAAGCATTTGAAACCCAATGGTACAAAAAGCTATTAAGTCATGGAGGGATAAAACGTAATCGGGCAAAAAGTCTATGTTTGAGCGAGATCATGACGATACTGATTGCATTTCATCAGAATCACTACCGAAATTTTAAGTATTTTTACTTGAATCAAGTCAAACGACACTGGAGTGATGCGTTTCCAGGTCTTCCGAGTTATCAAAGATTTATTGAATGGATACCATCGACCTTGATACCTTTGTGCGTCTATCTGAAGCATTGTTTTGGAACTTGTACAGGTATCGGTTTTATCGATTCAACGAGCCTGAAAGTCTGCCATAATCGTCGTATTTCGCGCAATCGGGTGTTTAAAAATTTAGCTTCTCGTGGCAAGACTTCTGTGGATTGGTTTTTTGGTTTCAAGTTGCATCTTGTCGTCAATGAATTTGGTCAACTCTTAAATGCGACTCTGACTCCCGGTAATGTTGATGACCGTCAGCCAGTAGGTGATTTACTGAGTGGCCTGTTTGGCAAAATCTTTGCTGATAGAGGTTATGTCTCCCAGAAACTGGCTGCTCAACTTTTAGCTGACTTCGGCATTCAGTTTTTCGCCAAACCTCGTCGCAACATGAAAAATAAGCTCATGCGTCTTCATGACAAGCTTTTGTCCCGTAAACGCTCCATTATTGAAACTATTAACGACCAACTCAAAAACATTTCTCAGATTGAACATTCCAGACATCGAAGCCCAGTTAATTTTTGTGTTAACGTTTTGTGCGGATTAATCGCTTATTCTCATCAACCTAAGAAACCTAGCCTTCAACTGGAGTGGCTTTTACCTTCTTATCTTTAACCCGAACTCAGGTTAATTAAGAATTACTAATTACTAATTTATTGAGGGTACAAGACCCTTATTTTTTTTAAATTTGTTCAATAATCAAGCCCTCACCTTTATGTGTGGGGTATTAATTACAAATTACGTTAGCGTAGCGGTAGCGAGTCAGACGCTCCTACGTCGCTAACGCTTTGCTATCGAGCATCATTATCAATTACGAATTATTGTGAGTTGTAAATATTTTGTTTTAATCATTGACAGTCATTAATGGTCAGTACGTTGCGATGAAACTAGTGCTGTACTGCTTTACAGAAGCTGAAGGGTAGGAATTTGCACTTCACTAAGTTTAAATTTGATTTATTTAACATAGCATTTTTTTACTCAAAAAAATACTATCAACAGTTAGATTTACGAAACTAACGTTGAAATTTATTGTTAATTGAAGATATTTCGCATTCTCTGCTAGCCAAATCGCAACCTTAAAAAGCGTTTTGGATTGCTCTGCCATTTGATTGCTGGGCTTTAAAACTAGGAATTTTACAAAGCTGCTTTTGCTTGAAAAATTTTTGGCTGCACGTCCGATCTCAAAACTTTTTTCGCAAGAGGTCTTATGTACACAATATTAAATAGCTACGCATATCCCTAAGTTTTCAGGATTACCGCATTTTTTAATTGAGAAGTACGAATCATGGAAGACAAGAAAAAAAGGGTGCAAAAAACATCCCGACGCGGTTTTTTGGGACAAGCCCTGACTGCTGCCGGAACTGCTATGGCTGCTCCTTCATTACTCGATCGCGCAGCTATAGCTAAGGAAACTACCCAAAGTAACAAAGGTGAGGTCAACGTGAAACTTACTGTTAACGGCGAGCAGCAAACTCTCGACCTTGAGCCGCGTGTCACACTCTTAGATGCCCTGCGCGATCGCTTGGGACTAGTAGGCAGTAAAAAAGGATGCGATCATGGGCAGTGCGGGGCTTGTACTGTTTTAATCGATGGTCAGCGAGTTTATTCCTGCTTAACTCTGGCAGTAATGCAGGAGGGCAAGCAAATTGTTACTGTTGAAGGGCTGGCAAAGGGCGATACTCTCCATCCGATGCAAGCAGCATTTATAGATAATGATGGCTTCCAGTGCGGCTATTGTACCCCAGGACAGATTTGTGCTTCTGTTGCCCTACTCGATGAAGTCAAACGAGGCTGTGCTAGCGTTGTCACACCGAATCTAGCTCGTCCTCCACAGCTAGCCGAACTCTCCGAGGCAGAAATCAAAGAGCGGCTCAGTGGCAATCTGTGTCGATGCAGCGCTTATAACGGTATTGTTGCAGCAGTACAGCAGGTAGCCGGACAAAAACCACCCTCTCCAGCTGCAACTGTGATGGTCACTGAACCCCAAGAGGCAACCGTATGAACAACTTCACTTACGTCCGCGCCGCCTCAGTGAAAGATGCTGTTCAACGGGTAACAAATGACAAAAATGCCATGTTGATTGCGGGTGGTACAAATCTGGTTGACCGTCTCAAAGTTTTCCTGGATGAGCCATCGCAACTGATTGATATCTCTCGATTAGAGATGAAGCGCATCGAACGGACACCTGGGGGTGGTCTGAGCATTGGGGCACTAGTAAGCAATACAGCGTTGGCAGACCATCCTGATGTTCGCCGCGATTATCCAATCATCTCGCGTGCAATTCTTGCCGGTGCGTCTCAGCAAATTCGTAATATGGCGACTGTCGGCGGTAACCTACTGCAACGCACTCGCTGTCCCTACTACTACGATACCGCTTTCCCTTGTAACAAACGCCAACCAGGAAGTGGCTGTCCGGCAGCAACTGGCATTAACCGCAGCCATGCTATCCTTGGGGTCAGCGACCAGTGTGTAGCAGTTCACCCCTCGGATATGTGTGTTTCTCTAGCAGCTCTAGATGCAATCGTTGTGGTGGAAGGCCCCAAGGGTAAGCGGCAGATACCATTCACAGACTTTCACCGACTACCAGGAAACACACCCCAGCGAGACACAAACTTAGAGCCAGGTGAGTTGATTACCTCTGTGATTTTACCGCCAGTGCCGTTTGCTAAATCGGGCGTTTATTTAAAGTTACGCGATCGCGCTTCCTATGCCTTTGCATTAATTTCTGTAGCGGCTGCCGTTGAGTTGGCAGGCGAGCAAATTAAAGATGTGCGTTTGGCAATGGGTGGTGTAGCCCACAAACCTTGGCGACCAACGGAAGCAGAAAAGTTTTTAATTGGCAAGCCTGCCAATGCTGCAACGTTTCAACAGGCAGCAGAAATTGCCTTGCAAGCAGCCAAGCCATTAACTCACAACAGTTTCAAAGTTGAATTGGCCAAGCGGGCAATTCGCCGCGCACTAGCGGTTTCAGCCAAAGGAGGAGGGGTAGTATGAATAAAGTAGTTGGGACTGCTGTCAGCCGCAAAGATGGACGAGCAAAGGTTATGGGCACGGCAACCTACGCCGCAGAACATCAAATTCCGGGTCTTGTTCACGGTTATCTTGTCACCTCTAGCATTGCCAATGGGCAAATAAAAAGCATCGACATCAGTGCAGCCAAAAAGGCATCCGGGGTAATAGCTGTTTTTACGCACGAAAACGCGCCCAAGATGTTTATGCCAACCAACGATTTTATGACCTCGAAAATCTACGAGGCTCGTCTACCGTTGTCGGATGACAAAATTCACTATGCAGGGCAAATTATCGGCTTGGTAGTGGCAGACACCTTCGAGCGGGCGCGTGATGCAGCGCATTTGGTCAAGGTGGAATACGCAACCCAAAAGCCACTTGTAGAAGTTACAAAAGCCTCCTTTAAAGAGCCTCCACCCCAGTTTGGTGAAGAGCTAAAGTTTGAAAAGGGGAATTTTGCAGCAGGGTTGGCGAGTGCAACAACAAAACTTACAGCCACCTATAAGACATCCACCGAAATGCACGCGCCGATGGAACCCCATGCCACCATAGCCCACTGGCAAGATGCCAACTCACTCACTATTTATGAACCGTCCCAGTGGGTATTGGGAAGCCAACGCACCTATGCAGACCTCTTCGGACTGCCATCTGAGCGGGTGCGGGTCGTCACACCCTTTTTAGGAGGAGCTTTCGGCTCAAAAGCTTTCCCCTGGCCCCATGGTATTCTCTGTGCTGCGGCTGCCCGCCAAGTTCAGCGTCCTCTGAAAGTCGTCCTCAGCCGCCGACAAATGACAGCCAACGCCGGACATCGCTCCGAAACCGAGCAAACCATTCGTTTAGGAGCAACCGCTGATGGTAGTTTAACTGCGATCGCTCACGAAGTAAAATCATACACCTCACCAGTGGATGTGTTCACAGAACCCTGTACGGGCATCACACCAGTAATGTACACTGCGCCGAATCTACAACTCAAGCAGGAACTAGCAGTGCTGAACATCGGTACACCAACATTCATGCGCGGACCGGGAGAGAATCCCGGTCTGTGGGCGATGGAATCGGCCATGGATGAACTAGCCTGGATGCTGAAGATTGACCCAGTGGAACTGCGCCTCAAGAACGAAACTAAAGAACACCAGCGCCAGGGTAAGCCATTCTCAGCCAAGCATTTTGCTGACTGTTTGCGGGTTGGTGCAGAGCAATTTGATTGGAAAGACAGACCAAAACAGCCGCGTTCTTTGACTCGCGACGGTAAGCTCGTTGGTTGGGGAATGGCGGCATCAACCTTCCCAGGCTTGCGGACTAAAGCATCTGTGAAAGTAAGGTTGCTCCCAGACGGTACTGCCCATCTTCTCACTGCGGGGAATGACATGGGCACTGGCGCATATACCGTTGTGGCGGTGACAGCAGCAGAGGCATTGGGGCTACCTGTCGAACAGGTACGGGTCGAGTTGGGCGACTCTTTGCTACCGGATGGCGGCTTGGCGGGTGGTTCTCAGATGACAGCATCCCTCGTCCCGGCGGTGATGTCAGCTTGTCAGCAAGTCTTGAAAACTGCGAACGCGAAGACTGCACAGGAGGCTTTTGCAACTCTGCGTCAGTCCAAACGAGCAGCTTTTGAAGCCATAGCATCTTCTGCCCCTGGTGATGAAGCTAAGAAATGGGCATTCCAGTCTTGGGGCGCACATTTTTGCGAAGTCAGCGTCGATGAAGAAATCGGACGTTTGCGAGTGACGCGCTGGGTGTCAGTGATGGATATCGGGCGAGTCATCAACTCTAAGACAGCAGCAAGTCAAGTGCGTGGTGGCGTAATCATGGGTATCGGGCAAGCTTTAATGGAAGAGTGCCACCTCGATCCAAACATTGGTTATCCTGTGGTTTATGACCTTGCCACCTATCATTTTCCAGCCCACGCCGACACTCCTAGAATTGAGGTAGCCTTCGTTGGCGAACCCGACCTTAACTTCAATCCAGGAGGTGCAAGAGGTGTAGGTGAGATTGGCATCACAGGTGTTTCAGCTGCGATCGCCAATGCAGTTTACCATGCCACAGGTAAGCGCATCCGCGATCTACCCATTACACCTGACAAGTTGATCTAAAGGCAGGATGCGGAGGGGCAGAGGAGCAAGGAAAATATAACTAAATCTGATGCCCGCCCCAATCACCAATCTCATAAAATGAACGAGCTACAGGCTATTTTAGAAGCATTTTCAGAAAGTCAGCACAATGCTGAAACATTGTATCTTGCTACTGTTGTTAATGTTCGAGGCTCTACCTATCGCCAACCAGGTGCCCGAATGTTGATGACAGAAGCTGGTCGAACGGTAGGAACGATCAGCGGTGGTTGCTTAGAAAAAGATGTATTTGAGCATACTCGCATATCAATGCCAGATGGACAAACGATAGTTGTCACATACGACACTACTGCCGATGAAGATATTGTCTGGGGGTTTGGACTTGGCTGTAACGGTGTAGTGCAAGTCCTGATTGAACGTCTAGATGATAATCCACTTAACCCCATGGCTTTCATTAAGCAATGTTTCTGCAACCAGCAACTCGGTATTATTGCAACTGTTTTTGGTGTAGAGGGTAAGGTTAACATTCAGGTTGGGGCACGTTTAATGCTAAATCCAGAAGGTCGTGTAACGACTGACATTAAAGAATCTTATTTGACTGATTTCCTTACTAAAGACGCTCAAATCGCCCTTCAAATTCAACATTCAAGTGTCAATAAATACCAACTGATATCAGGTAGCGTTGATGTCTTTATTGAAGTTATCCACCCGCTCACACGCCTGATAATTTTTGGTGCAGGTCATGACGCTGTACCGACAGCTCAGTTTGCCAAAGCTTTGGGCTGGCACGTCACCATTGTCGATTGTCGAGCTAGTGAGGCAACTAGAGAGCGTTTTTCAATAGCTGATGAGGTAATTCTCACCCGTAGAGAGATTGTACACAAACAAATAGCAGTGGATACACGCACTATTGCTGTAGTGATGACTCATAATTACCTAGATGATTTAGAAATCCTCAAAATGCTCATGCGATCTTCTGCACGCTACCTGGGTTTTTTGGGACCGAAACATCGCACAGAAAGATTACTGCAAGATTTACATGCAGAAGGAGTAGATTACACTACTGAACAGCTACAAAGGTTGCATGGTCCGGTGGGAATTGACATTGGAGCAGATACATCTGAAGCAATAGCTTTATCCATCATCGCTGAGATACAAGCTGTGCTGTCAAACCGTCGTGGTGGGTTTTTAAAAGACCGTTCCTTACCAATTCACCAACGGAATGAAGTCAAGGAAACCCAATTAGTAATTAGTAATTCGTGAAGGAGTTTATGACTGCTTTAACTTTACAATTACCTCCTAATCTCAAATTGACGGATGAGGAATTTGAACAGATTGTTGCTGTTAATAAAGACTTGCGATTGGAATTAACTGCTGAGGGAGAATTGGTAATCATGTCACCCGCTGGGGGAGAAACTGGTAATCGGAATTTTGATTTATTAGGTCAACTATGGTTTTGGAATAGTCAAAATAATTTAGGTAAAGCTTTTAATTCTTCTACTGGTTTTAAACTCCCCAATGGTGCAACTCGTTCTCCTGATGCTTCTTGGGTGAAGATGGAACGGTGGGATGCTCTCACGGCAGAACAAAGAAAAAAATATCTCCCCTTGTGTCCAGATTTTGCAGTGGAATTGGTTTCTGAAACTGATGATGTGGAAGATACTCAAGCCAAGATGCAGGAATACTTGGCAAATGGCTTACAACTTGGTTGGTTAATTAATCCTAAAGAGCAACAAGTAATAATTTATCGTCATAATCAAGCGCCTGAAGTTTTACAATCTCCCACAAGTTTATCTGGCGAAGATGTTCTTCCTGGTTTTATTTTAAAACTACAACCAATTTTCGGATAAGAGACTTAGAAAAAGCTTTGATATAGGTAGTTTCTCATACTTTACCTTGTTGTAAAAATGACGATCGCTAATCTCCAAGTAGAAACGGCTGAATCAAATGTTGCCATCATTATTCTGGCAGCAGGTGCATCAACTCGTATGGGTACACCTAAACAACTGTTGCCTTACCAGGGAGGTAGCTTACTTCACCATACAATTGAAAGTGCGATCGCTTCAGTATGCAAACCTGTAATAGTTGTTTTGGGAGCAAATGCCCAACATATACGTTCTGAAGTTACACAGCCTTCTGTGCAGGTGGTCGAAAATCCACAATGGAATTTAGGAATGAGCGCTTCCATTCGTAGCGGAATTCTATCGCTTTCAACTTATTCTAAAAGCGTAGATGCAGTAGTTATTGCTGTTTGCGACCAACCATTTCTATCTTCTGAAATTATCAATCTCCTGGTTGAAGCATATCATTCATCAGGAAAAGCGATCGTAGCCTCCCAATATGCAGAAACATTAGGCGTACCTGCTTTGTTCAGCCACATATTTTTCTCAGAACTAGCAGCCTTGGGAGAAACCGTTGGCGCAAAACATTTGATTAACAGACACCTCAACGAAGTATTTTGCGTGCCATTCCCATTAGGTGCAGTTGATATTGATACACCAAAAGACTACGAGCAACTGCAAGCAACTATATAAGCGGCTTTTGCCTAACGCTTTTGTCAAAGGAATTGATGCTGTAAGCTCTAGGCAATTCTGATGGAGACGTTTGGCACTACTTGCCAATTAGTGCATCTTAGGGTTTATTAAGTCGGACATGAATATAAACGCTAAGTCCTGCATTGTTAATGCATTGGTTTGCATTGTTAATGTATCGGCTTACATTGTTAATGCATCGACCTGCATTATTAATGTATTGGCTTACATTGTTAATGTATCGACCTGCATTATTAATGTATTGGCTTACATTGTTAATGTATCGACCTGCATTAACAATGTTTTTTGTCGCTACAACACCTCGTTAGCATCAAAGCCATTTCAAACCAACTCACTAATCGAGGTGTTGTTATTTTAAGATGCGATCGCTAATAAGCCATTATGCTTGAGCAAAGAAACTGTACTCGGTTCGCGTCCCCGGAAAGATTGGAATACCTCCATTGGATGCTTGCTACCACCGAGAGCCAGCACTGTATCCCGGTAGCGTTTACCTGTGGCTTTTATGGCTTCTTCATTTTCTAACCCAGCTTCTTCAAAAGCAGCAAAAGCATCAGCACTCAATACTTCAGCCCACTTGTAACTGTAGTATCCTGCGGCATAACCACCTGCAAAAATGTGTCCGAAAGCGCACAAGAAAGAATCTTCTGGTAGCGGTGGCAAAACAGTAGTAGTCTTGGCAAGCCGATGGCGTACATCTGCGGCAGTTTCATTGCTGCCTGGGTGATAGCGATAGTGTAGTTCCATATCAACACTACTGAAGTGGATTTGCCGCAATGTCGCACTACCGCTCATATAATTGCGAGCTGCCAAGAGTTTTTGGTAATAATGCTCTGGTAAAGGTTCGCCAGTTTCGTAATGTTTTGCCATGCCAAACAAAGTGGGTCGCTCATAACACCAGTTTTCCATGAACTGACTGGGCAGTTCTACAGCATCCCACTCCACGTTGTTAATGCCTGCGGCTCCGGTGTAGTCCACCTTGGTTAACATGTGATGCAAGCCATGACCAAATTCATGGAACAAAGTCTCGACTTCATCGAAAGTCATTAAACTTGGTTTGCCATCGACTGGAGGAGTTTGGTTACACACCAAATATGCCACAGGTAAGCGAATAGCACTCACACCGTTTTCAGCGATTTTGCCTCGAGTAATGCATGTATCCATCCAAGCACCACCGCGCTTTTCAGCGGGACGGCTGTAGGGATCTAAGTAGAAGTAAGCGATGGAAGAACCTGTTTCATCAGCAATTTGGAAATAACGAACATCTTCATGCCAAATTGGGGCTTGGCCATCAGCAGGTGTGACGGTGACACCAAACAGCCGTTTTACAAGTCCGAATAAACCATCTAAGACTTGGGGGAGGGGAAAGTAAGGACGTAATTCTTCCGCAGTGAAAGCAAATTTTTCTTCTCGTTGGCGTTCTGCCCAAAAGCTGATATCCCAGTGTTGTAAATCCTGTGCTTCTGCTGCTCCCTTGGAGGCGGCGAAAGCTTTGAGTGCATCTAAGTCTTTGACAGCAGCATCATAACTGGCGCTACGTAGTTCTTCTAAAAGTGCCTCAACTGCCTCAACATTGGGAGCCATTTTACTAGCTAGGCTCAACTCAGCAAAATTCTGAAAGCCGAGTAAATCTGAGAGTTCTTGCCGCAACTGTAAAATGCGTTCAATTAGCGGATTATTATCTAGATCGCCAGATGCAGCACGAGTAATATAAGCTTTATAAAGCTTTTCACGCAAATCGCGGCGGGTGCTGTGCTGCATGAAAGGGCCATAGCTAGGGAAGTCTAAGGTAATGCGCCAAGGGCCGTTTTCTGGTGTGGCGTTTTCTTCTCCAGCAGCCCGAGCAGCTTGTGCTGCTAAACTGAGTAAACTATTGGGTAAGCCGTCGATTTCTTCTTTGGTTGTCAAGGTTAAGCTAAAGGCTTTTGTGGCATCCAGTGTGTGGTTAGAAAATTTGGTAGAAAGTTCTGCTAACTCCATCTGAATGGCGTTATAACGCTCTCGCGCTTCTCCTTGTAAGCCAACACCAGAAAGTTCTGCATCTCGAATGGCAGCTTCGACAATCCGCTGCTGGGCTGATTCTAAGCTTGTCCAGTTATCGCTGGCACGGAGTTGCTTAAAAGCATTGTAAATGGGTTGGCTTTGACCGAGCTTGTTGACGAACTGCACCACTTGTGGCTGGACGGTTTCAAAAGCTTCGCGCAGTTCAGGGCTATTCTTCACACCCATTAAATGGTTCACTATGCCCCAACTCCAGTTCAGCCGTTCCGTCAGCTTTTCTAGAGGCTCTACTAAACCGCTCCAAGTTGGCTGTAAATTAGCCTCCAAGGTGGTAAGCTGTTGGTCAAGTTCCTCCAATAACTGATTAAAAGCTGGTACTACTTGCTCTGGTTGAATCTCTGTGAAGGGAGGTAAGCCAGAACCTTTGAGCAAGGGATTATGAGAAATAGTGACTGCACTCATGGTTTCGTTTGAATTACAGATGAATCTGGGTGAACGATGATTTTTATTTATGTATTCTTCTAATGTAGCGATCGCAGCGCTTTTTCGCTTTGCCAGAATGCCGAAATTACAGGAAAAACTAAAATTATTACGCAAATAATCAACAAGGCGAGGTAGTGCATCCCGCCCTGTTGGAAATAAAGTAAGCTAATTGAATACTGCTTGCTCAATTAATTTTTTACCGCTTCAGCTTCCCGATTTTGGTTTTTTCTATCGGGGATTAGCCGTTCCAATGCACGGGCAATTAACGGTAAAAATCCGATTACTAAGGCCACACCCGCTAGGTTAAATATCAACTGTGCATTAGCAATCTGCCGAGCAACATTATCCCCTGTTCCCACTAACTGAGTCACCCATTGGGCAATTGCTGCCAATTGACTGGCAAAGAAAATCCCGACAATGGCACAAACGATATTAAATAGTAAGTGAAAGACACCTGTCCGTACTGCTGGGCGATCGCGCCCAATGGTAGCCACCAGTGTATCAGCGCAAGTGCCAACTTCAGCGCCCAGCACTAGGGCGATACCTGCGGGTAATGAAACCAATCCTTGGCTAGCCAAAGTCACAACAACGGCAACCGTGGCTGAGGAGGATTGAATTAAGACTGTAAATAGCGCCCCAACTAAAGCACCTAATAATGTGTTTTCTCCCAACCTCTCCATCCATGTAATAAAAGGTTGGTAATCTTTAAAAGGTTCCATTGCATCTTCAATCGTGTCAAGACCAAAGAAGAGTAAGCCTAGCCCCAACACAACCAAACCGATTTTTTTCCAGCGGTCTGTTTTACCTAAAAAAGTTAACAAAAAGCCAACGAACATTGCTATTGGGGCATACTCGTTAATTTTGAAAGCAATGATTTGAGCGCCGATAGTCGTACCGATATTAGCACCTAAAACTACACCAAGAGATTCCACAAATGTCAGCAATCCAGCGCTAACCATGGCAATGACAATGATGATTGTGACACTTGAAGAATCTAATATTGTTGTTGCTACCGTACCTGTAGCCACTCCAGCATAGCGATTAGTGGTGAATTTACTAATTAGTTCTCTAGCGCGATCGCCTGCGATCGCTTCTAGTCCCTCAGCCATTCGCGTTACACCATACAAAAACAGCACGAGTCCCGCTAGCGCTCCCGTGACGATTTTGAAAATATTTAGCTTTCTTTCTTCTTTGCTTTTATTTTCATCAGTATTCTCACCTTTTTCTTCTCCTTGAGATGACGCAGGATTTTCAGTCTTGTTACTATTTCTCTGTTGTGTTTTTTGTGCAACAACTAAAGATGCTGTCTCACCAAAATGTAATTCATTTTCTATTACCGAAGGAGCTATCACAATAGTTAAAATTAGAATACTCATAATTAGGGATCTGAGTATTTTGTTATTAAATTTATTTGACAACATATTTTACTCAACACTACTAGTTTTTGATTTGAAACTTGTAAAACTCTGAATTAATCAGCAGTTTTTATTCTTAAAAAATAAACTTAGTATCTTGGTTGATAAACAAAATAATTAGGTTTGAACACCTAATTTATAGCCATAGACTATAGGTTTCGTATCTTGTTTAAAATACAATCATATTTTGTTTAATGAGTAGATAGTATAAATTTTCCCTGCTGAATAGTTAACTTACTTGCACCTTTAGAAAGAGATTGATAGTGATATTTTTTAACTTAATTAATGCTTAAACTCAAGTTAAACAAACAATAATTTTATTCACAAATAGAATAAACGTTAACAGGAATTAAATTGTTTTTGCCAAGTTTACAAAGATAATTATCCTAAACGAGCGTTTTAATAGTTATCAGTCTATAAAATTACTTGTTTTTGTTATAAATTACACCTGGTTTGTGTTGTTCCAGGAGTTAGAATTTAGAGAATTCCGGAATTGCAACTTTTTGAATAGAGAAATCTATTTTTGCAAAAGATAGCCATGAACTGCGTTCACAATGCAGAATGAAAATATCTGTATCCTCATTCCCCATTGCTTATGCGTGCAATGATTTTGGAGGCACCGCGTCAACCTCTACGGTTAGCTGAGTTGCCAGTGCCAAAACCCAATCCCGAGCAAGTGTTGATTCGCGTTCATGCTTGCGCTGTCTGCCGTACAGATTTACATATAGTTGATGGGGAATTGACGCACCCAAAATTACCTTTGATACCTGGGCATCAAATTGTCGGTACTATCGAGGCTGTAGGTGAAAGCGTTGATAAATTTAATATCGGTCAACGAGTTGGTGTTCCTTGGCTGGGTTATACTTGCGGCGATCGCTGTCGTTACTGTCTCTCTGGTCGTGAAAATCTTTGCGATTATGCTGAGTTTACAGGATACAACCTTGATGGCGGCTATGCAGAATACACCGTCGCCGATTATCGCTTTTGCTTTCCTTTAGATCCCAGTTTTCCTGATTTGCAAGCTGCACCTCTATTATGTGGTGGCTTAATTGGCTATCGCGCTTACAGAATGACTGGCGATGCTGAAAAACTTGGTTTTTATGGCTTTGGTTCAGCGGCTCACATGTTGATTCAATTAGCTTGTTATCAAGGTCGTCAAGTCTTTGCTTTTACCCGTTCTGGCGATATTGAAGGACAAGAGTTTGCCCGTAAACTAGGTGCAACTTGGGCGGGTGACTCAGACAAATTACCTCCAGAACCCTTAGATGCGGCGATTATTTTTGCTCCTGTAGGTAAATTAGTACCTGCTGCTTTGCGTGCAGTCGCCAAAGGCGGTGTAGTAGTTTGTGCTGGCATTCACATGAGCGATATTCCCTCTTTTCCCTACGATATTCTTTGGGAAGAAAGGGTATTGCGGTCTGTGGCTAATCTCACTCGTCAAGATGGACAAGAGTTTCTGACTCTAGCCCCCAAAGTTCCCATCCGTACCGAGGTGAATCCTTTCCCGCTAACTCAAGCAAATGAGGCTCTTGATGCTCTTCGCAGTGGCAAAATTACTGGAACGGCTGTTTTGGTTGTGGACTAGTAGGAAGCAGAGGGCAGGGGGGCAGGGGGGGCAGAGGAGCAGAGGGGAGGGGTTTTCGTTGCTCATCTGCATAGATTCCGGAATCATAACTAATTATCCGGACTTGATATAAGCGATGAATTTAATTCCTTCGGCTTTTCCCTTTTTGCTTTAACCGAGAAGTATTGAAGGGACAGGGAAGAACTAGAGTTTAAAGCTGTGAAGTTAGCGAGTGAAGTTCTAAGGTTAGTGAATGAAGCTGTGAGTTTAGCGAGTGAAGTTCTAAGGTTGGTGAATGAAGCTTTGAGATTAGCGAGTGAAGTTCTGAGGTTAGCGAATAAAGCTTTGAGGTTAGTGAATGAAGCTGTGAGATTAGTGAATGAAGCTGTGAGGTTAGCGAATAAAGCTTTGAGAGGTTAGCGAATAAAGCTTTGAGGTTAGTGAATGAAGCTCTGAGGTTAGTGAATGAAGCTCTGAGGTTAGCGAGCGAAGCTCTGAGGAAAATGAACGAGTCTTTGAGATGGATAAATGAGAGGAAGACAAAGGAGCAGGGGAAATACAGGGAGATACAGCAGTTTGCAACTAATAAATGAGGTACAAAACTGAGAATTCCCAAAAGAAATTATTCTGCCTCCTGCCTTCTGCCTCCTGCCTCCTGCCTTTTAACTCAGCACTTTGAAAGCGAGTTTTTTGAACAAAACTGATGCTGCATCGTCTACATCCGTTATAGTTATAGGTTATCAGTTGTGCTTATTGCGATCGCAATTGCAGGACACAGTGTAAAAATCTAGAAAAATCACTTCTATAAGGTAAAAAAGCTATATTTACCTACGTAGCATCAAAACTACTGTTAAAATCCAAATAATTTTCAGTGATATTCCTACCTAACTCCTATGAGAGAAACTATCCTAGAGGTTCGCAATCTACAAGTTGAATTTTCCGGTGATGGCAGCATCGTGAAAGCGGTAGATGGTATTTCCTTTCAGCTAAATCGAGGTGAGACTCTAGGGATAGTAGGAGAATCGGGAAGTGGTAAATCGGTAACATCACTAGCTGTAATGGGTTTATTACAGACTCCGGGAAGAGTTAGCGGTGGTGAAATCTGGTTTCGCCCACAAGCAAATTCTAATCCCATTAATTTGGTAGAGTTGCCTCCTGAGCAAATGCAGCTATACCGAGGCGGCGATATCGCCATGATTTTTCAAGAACCGATGAGTTCGCTCAATCCGGTTTACACTATCGGGTTTCAGCTGACTGAAGCGATTATGCGCCATCAGAATGTGTCAGTTGCTGAAGCACAACGAATTGCGATCGCAGGTCTGCAAGAGGTTAAACTTCTACCCAGCGATGAACTAATCCAACAGCAGTATCTCGAAAGCTGGCATCAAACTGACCCAAATTCATCTAAACCAGATGAGCCAAGATTGGCACAATTGGTAAAGCAGCACAAAGAAGCCATGCTAGAACGTTACCCCCATCAACTGTCTGGGGGTCAGTTGCAACGGGTGATGATTGCCATGGCGATTTCCTGTAACCCATTACTGTTGATTGCTGACGAACCAACCACAGCCTTAGATGTAACGGTACAGGCAACAATTATTGAGTTGCTTAGGGAATTGCAGCAAAGCCGTGATATGGCATTGATTTTCATCACCCACGACTTGGGACTGATTTCCGAAATTGCCGACCAAGTAGCGGTGATGTACAGAGGCAAAGTAGTGGAATACGGTGCATCTGAGCAAATCTTTACCAATCCCCAGCATCCATATACTAAAGGTTTGGTAGCTTGTCGTCCCACACTCAACCGCCGTCCCCACAAACTACTCACCGTTTCTGATTACATGAGTGCAGAAGAAACGGCAGCGGGACAGCTAGTAATTCAAGAGAAAGAACCGCAACAACCTTCGGAAGTTACAACCGAGGAAATATCTGCAAGATGGGCAAACCTTAGCGAAAAGCCACCTCTATTGCAAATCAAGAACCTCAAGGTTGGTTTCCCAGTGCGGGGCGTATTTGGTGGTACTAAACGCTACACCATGGCAGTGAATGGCGTTTCCTTTGATGTCAAACCAGGGGAAACATTGGGGTTAGTGGGAGAATCTGGTTGCGGCAAAACCACTCTCGGTAGAACTTTGCTGCGATTAATCGAACCAATGAGCGGTCAGATAATCTTTGATGGGCAAGATATTACAAAGCTTAAAGGAGAACCGTTGCAAAAACTGCGGCGGGAAATGCAAATTGTCTTCCAAAACCCCTTTAGTTCCCTCGACCCACGGATGAAGATTGGGGAAGCAGTGATGGAACCTTTATTAATTCACTCGGTTGGTAAGACAAAACGACAACGGCGAGAACGTGCAGCCGAACTCCTAGAACGGGTGGGGTTGAATGCAGATGCCATGAACCGCTATCCGCATCAGTTTTCTGGAGGACAACGCCAGCGGGTTTGCATAGCTCGTTCTTTGGCATTAAATCCCAAATTTATTATCTGTGATGAATCGGTTTCAGCGCTGGATGTCTCGGTACAGGCGCAAGTACTGAATCTGCTGAAAGAATTGCAGGACGATTTTCAGCTAACCTATATCTTCATTTCCCACGATTTAAGCGTGGTGAAATTTATGAGCGATCGCATTTTAGTCATGAATCGCGGTCAAATTGTCGAACAAGGCACAGCCGAAAGTATCTACCGCGAACCCAAAGAAGAATACACGCAAAAGTTAATTGCTTCGATTCCTACTGGTAGCCCCGAACGCGTGCGAAATCGGCAATTACGCTCGTTGTAATATTGTTTTAACTTGCGCCTGCAATTGAAAGTAGTATTATCAATAACAATATAAGCATGTATAAGCATTAAGCAAGCTTCACCAATCCAGCAGAGCAAGTGAGGTTAACTCGGCGTGGGTAAAAGACTTTATTTGAAAAAACGATTTCAGCGACAAAGAAATCGACTATTTGTCAGTATATTTGCTCTGGCTCTGACCTTAACAGTGCTGTTTGGCTCAGCAGTGCCAACTTATACTCAAACTCCTAAGCCAATTGCTCGTGATGCAGTTATTACAGAAATTAAAGCATACGCTCAACGCCATGTAGATAATGACAGCCCCCTGAAAACAGAGTTTGTTGTCAACCAGTATCGGGATAACAAAGTCGGGCTAACTGCTCCAGAAATAGCGAAAATTTATGAAGAGGAATATACCAAGCAGAAACAAGCAAAAGAATCGAGTTTACAGGAGCAACTACTCCCGAAAATGGGATGGGTAGCAGCTGGTTTCCTGTTTCTGGTACTCATCTTCCGAGATGTTGTGACGGAATGGGTAAAGAACTTTTTTAATGCCATAGGCACTGGGATTTATAACAGATTTGCAGGCAGTAAATTGTTTCGTGGAATCGCTCTACGAAAATATCAAAAAGGGCTAATTGATAAGTATCAGGAATTACATATCCCCTTTCGACCGCATCGACCCCTGAAAGTCAGTGAAGTGTACGTTCCGCTCAAGGTCAAAGGTGCAAGCAACACAGAACAAATCGATGCCTACCATGCTGTGAATGAATATCCCAGACTAATGGTTACAGGCGATCCTGGCTCTGGAAAATCCATGCTGCTCAAGCATCTTGCCCTTAGCTATGCTGAAGCTCGTTTGTACCTACCAGAACAACCCATACTAGTTTTGTTAGAACTCCACCGACTTAGCGATGCCCAAAAGTCATTGGAACAGCTTTTGGTAGATGCTTTGGCGCGGGATAACTTTCCCCATGCTGAACACTTTGTCGATCACAGCTTAAAGCAAGGCACGCTCATGTTGCTGTTTGATGGGCTTGATGAAGTCAATAGCAGCGATCGCTGGCGAGTTGTGCAGCAAATTAAGGATATATTAGACCAGCATCCAAAATGCCGTGTCGTTATTACTTGTCGTAAAGCCGTCTACAGAGGTGAATTTGCTGAGGTAGTAGATCGGACGCTGGAAGTTGTAGAATTTAGCGATCGACAAATTCGCCACTTTTTGGGTTCGTGGAAGCGAGATATGCCAGCGGACAAGTCGATTGAGCAACTAATGCAGACGTTGCACGACCGACCGCGAATTATGGCATTAGCGCGCAATCCGTTAATGCTAACTATTGTTGCTTACCTCTACACTGATACCCGTTTTGTGCTGCCTCACTCACGAGCAGAGTTTTATCGTAAATCCACAGATATTCTGCTAGACCAATGGCATCAAGAACACAATCGTTACCAAGCACGAGACAAGCGGTTAGTACTTCAGCACTTAGCACTTTACAACCAAGACAGCGCCAATTATCAACAGCAAGACCGCCGCAGTCTCAAATTTACAACAGTATTAGAGCAAGTTAGACAGATACTACCAGGATTAAATCTTCAGCCTGACCAAGATGCTTTACCACTATTAAAAGAAATAGTAGAACGTAGCGGTTTACTATTAGAAATTGATGGTGGTGATAAATACCAGTTTGCCCATCTGACCTTACAAGAATTTTTCGCAGCGGCTGAATTAATAGATAAAGCCGACGACTTATTTAATCGTTTCCAAACAGACAAAGATGCTTGGCGTGAGACTGTCAAACTTTGGTGCGGAATTGCTGGAGATAGTACAGCTTTGCTCCAGAAAATATACATAGAAGATGAAATTACTGCCTTTGAATGTCTAGCAGATGCTCAGAAAGTAGACCAAGCTTTAGCCACGCAAATCATCAATTCTTTTAAAGTTCAACTAGGCACAGTTAGCAACACAACTGCTGTGGAAGAGGCTTTTGGTGCTGTTGCGGCAGATTCACGCCCCCGTGGTGAGGAAGTTTTAGAGTTTTTAACGCAAACATTGGCTACGAGTCAAGAGCCAGCCCGTCGTTTGGCTGCGGCTAATGCTCTATCTTTCACTAACCTACCCGATGCAGCTCAAGTGCTTGCAAACAACTATGGTAATTGCCCAGAGGCACGCACAGCTCTGATACGTATGGGCGATTTAGCAGTGTCGGCACTGGCGTATTTAGTTGCGGGTTCTACAGAAGCGATGGATGACTTGCTTACCATTGGTACGCCCGATGCTGCTAAAGCACTTGTACCCTTGCTGTGGAAACAAGATGACAGGATTGCAGCTAGAGCAGCTTGGCGCTTGGCAGCATTGCTACATCAACCCAATGTAGAAGATGAATTGCGAAATTATTCACTGACTGAGGAGCAAAGACGGGCAGATAAGCTTGATTGGATTTGGCAGCCTTTTGATGAGTCTGCGAGTTCGGCTGTATCATTAATTGCTGGAAGGGTAGCCTATTTGATGGAAAAAGCGCCAATTGAAGTAGCTCCCACAACTCCACCCGAATTAGATCCACGACTTGTCATCCCTTTATGTTCAATACCACTCATAGGGCAAATGAATCTTTCTGCACTCAAAAAAGAAAAACCTACACCAGAATTGGTGGAAATAGTAGATGAACTATTTCATGATTCTGCACCTCAATTAGTCGAAAATATAAAGTCTCAGAACGGTTTTTACCGTTTTCATGCAGTCCAAGAAGTAACCAATTTACTGACGATACCAAGCACTCAGATACCCCAATCATCTGACGTGCAAGCGCAGTTTATAAAAGAAGTTCTTAAAACCACAAAGGCAAGTCCTCGTAGCTGTTACCTTTGGGCTGGTCTTACATCTAATATGAAATGTAATTTGCTCCATTGCTTGCTAAAAGCAGATAGCACACAAACTTTGACAACATACAGCGACTGGCTCAATATCTTTCAACCTATAAAATATAAATTTGATAAGAGTTGGCACTATCTATTAATTATAACTCTTTTAGCAATAATCTCTATAATTGCTTTAGGCATGATAGGAAATTTTGTTTTGCAATCATCTATTTTGTTGAGTTGGAATAATGGATTTTTATTGATTATAACTATACCAATAATAGGGTGTTTTTATTTGATGTTAACACGAGAAGAATCGCGTAAAAATGTTGCATTTATGATATTTAATAATAATATTTATGATGATAAATTAAACACAAGAATTTTTAAAAAACAGAATGTATTATTCGATAATATTTTCTGTATTATTATTCTTGTAATTCCAATTCTATCAATTGTTCATGTTTTTGTATTAATCAATGATTTTCGCAATAAAAGTCTTGAGATAAGTTCGATTTTATTTTTGCCATTTTCTTATTGGTCTCCGGCAGTAATATATTTAATTTACTTACCTTTACTGCAAGTTTTTACTCCACTTTATGTGCTATTTGTTATAGCAATTATTTTCCTAATATTAATAGTAATCTGTAGTTTACTTATCTGGCTTGCTCAAAAGCGCGATCGCGAAGCCCGAAATCCACTACAAGGTATTCTTGAGGCTAAAACTAGCAGTACATCATCGAATTATCTAATCAGCAAAAGCTTGTTTCGTCTGGGAAGATTGCGTTTTTGGTATCCTAAGCTTTAATGCGATTGATAATGGCTGCACACAGCTTGTTTACTAAACTGCAAATTTGCACTACACTATCTTTTCTTAGGAGCGATCGCCCTCACTACACTATCTTTTCTTAAGAGCGATCGCAAGCAATCAAAGAGTACTAGGACTTACGCACTATACAAATTGTCTATTATGTGCATAAGGATATTTGGTTGTCGAGGCAGTATTGTCGATTTTAACCGATTAATGGTGGCTTTACTCAGGCGATCGCTACAGACTTGTGTTCTCAACCAACAAACTTGTATTCTCAACCAACGAACTTGTGTTCTCAACTAACGAACTTGTGTTCTCAACTAACAAACTTGTGTTCTCAACCAACGAACTTGTGTTCTCAACCAACGAACTTGTGTTCTCAACCAACGAACTTGTGTTCTCAACCAATCATTATGCACATAATAGCCAATTTGTATAGTGCGTAAGTCCTAAGTACATCGTTTTAGGTAATTCTTTAGTCTACTTAGGTTCGTCAAGGAAGCGATCGCATTTGGATTAATCTAAATATGGGTTTGGATACTTGCAGTCATTTCAACGCGAGTGTCGAAAGTCGAAACCTTGGCGGATAGACTTTAGCTATGCAGATATCCAAATGAGGAGACAGAGGAACTCATCTTTAGTATAAATACGCAGCTAAAACTTTATTAAGTGTGCTAATTTGAGCTTACTGTATGTAATCGATAGCATATAAAGTCAAATTCTCAATAAATGTTAAGTAAAATTTGTTACTAATAGCATCTAACTTTCTGTAATACCGCCATAAAGGAGTTTCAAATCTTGAAAGACTATATCTGTGAAATTTTTGCCCAAAATGTTGGTTTATCTATCGCAGAAATTTTTGAAAATGACTTGACGCTAGCGGCGATTATTGCTCGTTCCGATCGCCTACATAACAGCATCGATCTAATGGAAGTTTTCGCCAAAACTGCGAATATGCTGAAAAAGCAATATGGAGTCCAGATTCGTTTGCCAGCTTTTTCTCTTGATACCCCTATTTCAGATGTATTAGAAGCATTTCTAAATGAGGCTGATACAGTTAATACTTTGACTTGAAAATGATAAATTTTAAATCTCAAAACTTCTTGGAAAATAGAGTCTAGAGAATAAAGGGTAGTGGTAAAAATTTTCATTTTTAGTTTGACAACCAGCTTTTTAACCCGCGTAGGCGAGTTTTGCCTGTGTAGCCGCGACTTATAGTCGCCTTCTTAAAAATTAAATTCAAATATATCCACTATGGTAAATACAATTTCTAGGTCTGATATTGTCAGTAACTTATATGCAATTGTTGCCGAACAACGAAGCTCTTTAGTTGATTTGATATGGGAACAACACTATTTCCATGAAAAGCGCCGATGGAGTGCAGTGGAAATGATTGGTGCGATTAACTTGGAGGCTGTGAGTGAGTTTGACAAAGCTAACCTCTGGAATGCTGGACGTGCAGAATTGACTACCAAGCCAGGAGCCGATCGCCTGGCTAGATTGGCTGATGCTGAGTGTCGTCGTTGGCAAGATTACAATCCAGTTTTAGCAAGCATTATGCAAGCTTGTAGTACTTGGAGTCGTTACTGGAATGAGGAAGAAAGCTTTCACGAAACCACACTTAATCGCTTATCGACTCTACTCAGTCTAGAACCTGTCAGTGATGAGACTGTGATTGAGTTTCGGAAGATTTTTCCCGACGATGACATGCTCAGAACATTGGTATTATTAGCGATTTCGGAGATTACAGCCACGGTTAACTACTCTTGGTGTGCGAGTGTTGCTCAAGACCCTGGATTGAAGAAGCTGTTTAAGCAAATTGCTGCTGATGAATCGCAGCACATGACATACTTCATCAGTTTTGCCAAAGCTTTAGTAGATAGTAAAGAGTACTCACCCAAAGGTGCATTTGCTGTTGCACACTTATTTGTGCGAGAAGGGGGCGAACTTTATGGTAGTAACCGCCAACAAGTTGAGCAGCGGGATTCTCACGTTAATTGGTGGGATTCTATTAAGTATGAGATGGTTCTGCCAGACAATATCGAGCGCAAGCAAAGTCTGATATTTTCTGCGCTCAGACAAATTACAGGAATTCAGGTAAACTCTGCGGCTGAAGTTGAACAGACGTGGCTGGATCTGGTGGGATGTTAATTGGACTAGGGCACGATATTCAACTGATTGCAGAACTAACAACAGTTGAAGCTTTGAAAGTTCCAGGCATTTTCTTTACAAACACAGAGTGCCTTTACTTCAGCCAAAGTAAAAACCCTCTCCAAAGTATGGCAGGTACTTTCTCAGCTAAAGAAGCTTTGTTTAAAGCTTTGGCAATGCCCCCTAATTTCTACTGGACAGATGTAGAAGTGCAACATAATTCCCGTCACGCGCCTTACTTTGAGTTTTACGGCTCACTAGCAGAGCATTTTCAGCTTCAACATTGGACTGTTTACCTTTCCATATCTCATAGTGGGGATTATGTGTCTACTGTTGTAGCTATCTCTCCCCAACCATGATTGCAGCAACTGGCAACATAACAGGACTTACGCAAAATTATGAAAAAACGAACCACATAGACGCGCTAGCGGCTTCCCGCAGGGTAGGACGCAAAGTACACAAAGAAATAAGAGTTGACTTTATTAATTACGAATTACGAATTACGAATTACGAATTGGTATAAGTATGAACTTTGAAGCTGTTAACCTAAAACTTCAAGTACGCCCAAATGACCTTGATAGTTTGGGTCACGTCAATAATGCCACTGTTCTCGAATATTTAGAAGCAGGACGATGGTCATGGCTTGAGCATCACAACTTATTTCGTGGACAGCGGATTATTCCTGTAGTTGCTCGTATTGAAGTCAACTATAGCCGTGAAATATTACCTGGAGAGGTCAAGATTATTACGAAACTCAAAGACATGGAGGAAAATTACCATTATCAAGTAATTTTTCACCAATTTGTTGAGATTTTCAAAAATGGAACTGCAAAGGTTGCTGCCGATGCTCTTGTGAAAGTAGCATTCATTGATTCAATTGAACGATCGCTGAGAACTCTCCAGGATTTTCTCGATGAAAATAAGCAACAAGATGGTTGAGGTTAAAACAATGCAAGACTTACAACCTAGAATTGAGCCGATGACTGCGATCGCAATGATTCAAGCTCTCAAGCATACTGACTCGCGCTTGGGCTTATTCTTAAGACAGGATCGTGCTGCTGAGCCTAAGTTTCTCGCCTATTGTGAGATGTACCAGAAGATTGCAGCCTATATGGAGTACTTTCGAGCTGCGGGTGTGACAGCTGGCTCGCGAGTTCTGTTTCCTTTTGAAACAACCGAAGGTGTAATTATTGCTTTCTTTGCTTTAGTTGGACTGGGAGCAATTCCATTGTCAGTTAAACCCTACAGCATGGGTGTTGTCAAAGAAAGCTACCTGGAATTTTTGACGAAAGTTACAACCCAATATCAAGCTGAATTTGTCTTGGAAGCACCTAGTATTAGAAGTTTAGAATTGAGCCTCCAACGTCTACATTTACCAGACACAGATATTCAGCCCCTAGAATCAGCAAATTTTGCAGCAATTACAGATACTGATATTGCTTTTGTGCAGTTTTCTTCTGGCTCGACTTCTTTCCCCAAAGGAATTCCAGTCACTCATGGAAAAATTGTGACACAAATGCAGGCGATCGCTAACCACGCTCAAAATAGACCCAGTGATGCAACTGCAAGCTGGCTGCCACTTTATCACGATATGGGATTGGTAGGTGGTTTACTGACAACGCTATACGTAAGGCATAACTTGCACCTGAGTACACCCATGCATTTTTTAATGAATCCTGTGGGGTGGTTAAGCGAACTGTCAGAAAAAAAGATTGCGATCGCAGTTATTCCAGATTTTGCCATTAGTTACTGTCTCCGTCGCTTGGCAATTACCGACCCCCAAGAAATTGCCAACTTAAACTTGACCCAGTTACGAATGGTTTTCAATGGCAGTGAGCCAATTAATATAGACAAACTACATCAGTTCTTGGAAGTGCTTGCACCCTACGGATTGCAACCTACAGCAATTAAGCCTTGCTATGGCATGGCGGAAGCAGTCTTGATGATTTCCTGTTGTAAGTTAGAAGATATTCCCCGAATTGTGACTTTAGCAAATGGCTGCAAAGCGATTTCCCTAGGTCAACCGTTGAGTACATTTGATATTCGCTTAAGAACAGAAGATGGTCGTTTATGCTACGAGGGCGAAATTGGTGAAATTGAACTCAGAGGCGGGACTTTAGTCGATAAATATTTTGAAAGCGAATGCCCTTTTTACAATTCTGATGGTTTTTTCCCGACTGGCGATTTAGGTGTGATGAGCGAGGGTGAGTTGTTCGTCACAGGTCGGCTGAACGATCGCTTCAAAATTAATGGTCAAAGTTATTTTGCCAGTGATTTTGAACATGCTATAGAGTCGTTATCGTTTGTACACCCAGGCAAAGTTGCAACAATTCAAGCTGATGACCGCATCATCGTCTTGATAGAAACCAAACAAGCTAGTGTTCTTCAGCAAGCAATTGACTATCAGCGTCAAGTCAGCGAAATAGTTCTCAACCAACTGGGCATTAAAATCTCAGTGGACAATGTAATTTTCATTCGTCCAGGACAACTAGAGAAAACTAGCAGTGGTAAGTTACGGCGAATAGCGATCGCTCAAGCCTACATTACAGGAAAAATTGTACTTGCTTGTTAAAAAACTACTAGGACTTACGCAAAATACCTCTCTAACTCTCATTACTCCGTGTACTCTGTGCCTCTGTGGTTCGATTCTTCCGTAGTTTGTGCGTAAGTCCTAACTACAATAAATTAACTGTAATTAATTATTATTGATAGTTTTTATCTGAGTAAGCTACTAACTACAATAAGCCAAACTACTTAATCTAGGAGTATTTACTAAATCAGTATTGACTATCCAACCAGTACCAGATAATTCGCCTGGAAAACTTCTAGAAAGGTCAATTTCTACCCAAATATAATTTTCTGATCTGTATGACTTAACTACATTACCTGTAGTTAAATTCAGATATACGGTTGTGTTTGGATAAAGTGTTGTAATATAGGTTCCTTTTGTACTTGGTTGGCGACGTATAATAATTTCAGGTTGTACAATTTGCCGACATGTAATGCCAATAGTGGGTTTATTCCACTGTTCTCGATCGCTGCTATTAGTTTCACAAAATTTCAGCACAGCAGTTTGAATAAAGCCTGAAGTAGGAGATTGAATTCTCACAAATTTATCTCCACTAGCTGGTGTGTATGCTAAAGAAACTTTTGTCTTTGCAGACAATATTCTGATAGCTTTGGATGATGTCGAGGGTTCTTTAAAAATTGGAGTATCTACTTTAGTTGCACGACAACTCGACTGAGAAACATTGGAAGGATTTCCTGGCGTTTGAGCAAATACAGGTACACTCACGAACGTAGCAATCTCTACTAAAGTAAAAATATACAATAACTTCTGCAATTCCACTTTTTTCCTCAATATCACCTATAAAAAATGCACATTAGACTCGGAGTGTATAAACTCTGACCTGAAAAAATTTTACAACGATTAACCAGTATTTTCTATTTACTCATCTTGGATGGATAAAGCCAAGAAGGCGATCGCAATCATAAAAACGTCTCGGTTCTAGCGGACAGAAGCAAGCAAGAAAGCTGAATACGGATAGTAATCCTCGGCTCATAAGTGCATAGGGTCGGTAAAATACGATATTAATAATTAACATCAAATACAATTAGCTGTTTTTCGGAAAAATACGGTACATCTGTGCAAAATTTATCTGACTTTTTTCCGAAATAGCCCTGAATGAATGGGCAATATAAAATATTGTGTAATCAAATTTTACGGAAATCCCTATTTACACTAATCTTGACCCAGTATAAGTCTAACTTTTCAACATCCTATGAGTGAAGATACAAAGTTCTTGCGTATATTTGGTTCAATATTCGCAGGTATTGGCAGCATATTTGCTGTCACAGGCATAATTATTGGACTGAATACTCGTTCGTTTGTTGCCACAGCAGTATCAACACAAGGAACAGTAATCGATTTAGTACCTCGTTCATCAACTGATAGTAACGGTTATCACTCCTCTTATGTTTACTATCCAGTAGTGAAATTTACCGACCGTTCTGGCGAACCAACGGTATTTGAAGCAAAGGCAGGCAGCAACCCACCAGCATTTAGTAAAGGTCAGCAGGTAGAAGTACTATACAATCCTCAAAAGCTAAACTCTGCCACGATTAATTCCTGGTTCCAATTCTGGTTGCTTCCAGTTATTTTTACCAGCTTAGGTTTAATTTTTGTGGTGATTGGAGGAATTGTACTAATCAAGTCTTTTCCTCGTCTAATGAGTTTTAAGTAAAAATATTAGTTGAAATGTACCACATTAGAAAGATATTAGACTAGCAAATCACCAAAGAAAGGCAGAGGGCAGAGGGCAGAAGGCTCTAGAAAATAGCTCCTCCCTCTGCCAAGAGGGTTTGAAGCCCCTAAGAGGATGTCTGAGAAGTCGAAAATTATACTAAAAACCCCTCTCCAAACCTCTCCCCGAAACGGAGAGAGGCTTTGAAACCCCCCTAGCCCCCCTTGCAGGCAAGGGGGGCTAGGGGGGTTAGGTTTTTAAGACTTTGATGTTAGCAAGAATACTTTTCAGACATGCTCTAAATTCATTTATGAACAAAGATGGAAATATGTATTTCTCGCGCTACGCCTCTCGAAATACTGCGTCCTTATTAAATCCCCTAAATTTATTTATGAGGATTCCCTTCTGCCCTCTGCCTTCGTACTTCTGCCTTCTTAACGTTATTGGATCAAAATTATTGCCTCTTGAACCTTGGTAGAAAGTGCTTTTTGCAGCCCTTGTCCAACTTTGGTAATTAGTTTGTCAAAAGCTTCTTGATTCGCTATCAGTTGTTCTCGCAGCACCTTTTCTAACTCTGGCTTGATTTGCTCGCACATATCGTCAATTTTCTTGTCATTCAAAAAACTAGAACGAATCCAACCGGGAATATCCACATTTGTCTTGATTACTTCTTGGAAGTTCTTACGATTTAGCTCCATTCCTGCCGCCATCACGGAAGCACCGTATACCAATGCGATCGGCCAAGTCAAGTGTCCAGTTAGTATTAGAGTGATAATGCTAGCGATCGTACCGCCACCAATTAATACATTGACAATAAACGCTACTGTGTCGGCAAGGATAGCATCTCCAATTCGGAGGTCTGGGTTAACAAAAGCTGGGTCAATACTATCTTCAAACCTCAAACTGCTTCTTGGTATTTGAAACTTTCGGCATATGGGGTCGGTTTCTGCGGCTAAGTCGGGTTGGATTTTATTGTTAAACCAAATAATACATTGATTGTTAATTATCTGCTGAGCAATATCACCTTCAAGCCACTGCTCTGCCCGACTTTTCATAGATGTTTCCAAATCAGCTAAAGTCCGTATTTGGTTCTTTTGCCAATCTTTGACTCCTGGTTTCACTGCATTTTTAATCAAACTATCTGCCAGTGGTTTAGTCAATAATTCAATTAACTCTGGGATATGTCTTTCAATTATTTGTTTGAGTTTGTTGGAGTCTAATAGCTGATTGACTTCTTGTTTAAAAGCAGCGGCACGCAGATCCCATCTGCCTACCCGCGCTAAACCCAAGGCAATACACCGTTCGGGTTCGGGATCGGGACGAAGCAGTGTTTCTGGTTCGCTAAAGATTTCTTGAGAAATTTGGTGTGTAAACTGCATCCGAGATGCACCACCAGTCATCAGCACAAGTTTTGGAACAATGCCAAGTTTATCGAGATTTTCTTTTGCTTCAATTAAAGCTGAACGAAACGATTTAATCCAACTTTTTTGCCCTAGTTCGGGCAAGGGTTGGTTCAATATTTCCTCCATAATTAATTTATTAATTTGGGGAATAAAATAAATCTGTTCGTTAATAGACTCGAAGCCACGGGCAAAGGTTTGCGGATCGTTGTATAGCTGTTCGTTAGAAAAGTAATCTTCTTTAGTTTTGCGGCAGGCAAGTTCGCAACGAGCTTGATGATGGGGATATTCTAAAAATACTTTTTCTAGTAATGCCTTTTGTTCGTGTTTGGCAAGAGTACGCTCAAAAATAGCTTTTTCAATTAGCGATGCTCCCAAAGCATTACTGCCAAAATCTACGGGGATTTCTTCTAAGCTTTTAACCAGGGTAAAATCTGTGGTTGAAGAACCAATATCAACAATTAGCACTGATGAAAGCAGTTTTTCATACTCTAGCTTCCCGGCTTCTTTGGCTTGCATAAAAGCAGCCCGCGATTCAGGTACAACATTCAATTGGGGAATGCCGGCTTGTTGAAGTAACTTTTGGTATTCTTCGCGTTCGTTAATTGACCATCCTGAAGGGCAACCAACGTAAAAATAGCTACTTTCTTTATCTTCAATTTGTCTGCTTTCTTTTAAAAGACGGTAGTAGGTGGCGACAAAAGTGCTAATTGTTTCTCGATACTTTGGATCGTTATTTGGTTTTTGTTTGAAAGAAATTGTTAACTGAGTAACGCCAGCTTGAATTAATGCTTGTTCTCCGACAAGATAACCTAGTTGAGGATGCCAGCCAAGAGCAGTGATTTGGTTCTTTTTGTTATTAATCTCTAGCATCTGAGGGGGTTCGATGCTCTCTACTGTAGCTTTAGCTACAGATGTTTCACCGTGTCCCAAATCAAAACCGATTGTTTCTAAAATTTCCATCTTCTTATTATCTGTTATTCTCTAGCCTCGGAATAGGCTGGCTCTATGACGCGACCAGGCCTGAGCAAGCGATCGCCTTTCAACAAAGCAGGAGTTATAGTCACGTAATCTTTGGTGGATGGGTCGATACTTGGCTCGAAGTTAAAATATTCGCGATCGCTGCGAGGATCTTGTGGTTGATAATTTTGGGCGCGAATTCCCTGAGACATTAAAATCTGTGGCAGAAGTTTTGCTAGTTCGCTGACCATTTGGGGTTTATCGAGCAATGATGCGCCAATTAACCGTTGCAGAAAATTCAAGAGTTCTGGCAGTTCTTCAATGCCGCGATCGTCTTCATGTTTGTTTACTTCTTCAAATCTAGCAACTGCTAAGTCGATAGTGTTGAGGGCATCAGCAATGTTGTCTAAAAGGACTTTGCTATCAACTCGTAAGACAGCTCGATCTAAGTCCAATGGTTCAGGAGACGTTAAATTGTTTTTATCGAGTTGCAATACAACTTCTAACCCCACAAGCACAGAAGCTAGCAAGATAGCCATCCAAGCACCTGGGGTAGTTTGAGTTAAATAAAACAACCAACCTAAAATACCTATATAAATAAGTGCCTTGAGTAGTTTCAGGATTAACCTGTTAGGAGAAAAGTTTGTAGTTAAGTTAGTAATTTGCTTTTGTTCTGTTGGAGCAACTTTTTGTAAATTAGCCGCAGTTAGAGTAGCGATAGACTGTCGCAGCATATCCAAGAAAAACGAAGCTAAACGAACTTGAGTCAGATTTAGTTCACTAATATAAATTCTTTCCAGATTATCGAGTCGGTTTTGAACCAGCTTAACTATCTGCTCAACATTGGTGATATTGTCAATTTCTGTCTGGAGTTGGTTGCGTTCTTCACTAAAAAGTGTGGCGATCGTTTTCATTACCCTTACCCAAAATTATTAACTTACGTTCATAAAAATCAAAGTTTCCTAGATTTAACTGATAAACTTTATGGTTAGGTAACGCTAAACCCCACATCACCATAGAATTGTAAGTATTTCAGCTTAACTTAATTAAAGTTTGTAGTATCTTGACAACCATAAAGAAGCGATAAATCGCTCACTACGAACTAGAATTTTATTGTATGTTGAATTATGCTAGCTACTTATTCTTGCTCTTAATTATTTATTTTTACCATTATTTAAATTTTGAGCTAGCATTACTTATTGTAAATCAAAAATACTGAACCAATTGGGCCAAAGTTTTCTACATACATTATCTGATTGTAATATAATCCAGGAGACATCCCACCATCAAACAACATTCCTTCTTGAATTTTACCTAAACAGTTAATGCGAGCAATCCCTTCTAAAACATCATCAAACTTATCTGGAAGTAATTCTTGATTAACTGGAGAAAAATCAATATTAGAAGCTTTCGAGTCATTTACTAACAGAATGACATAACCTTTATTAGTAATAGCTACCATCGAGCGATTAGTCGCTTGTTTGCAGGCGAATTCTCCTAAATCTTGACAAATGTCTTTAAATTTACCTTGACGATAGAATCTGCCATTACCTCCTACCAGATTGTAATTGAGAATATTCGCTTCTCTTCTACCAGCTTGGATAGTAGCCTTTCGCTCTTGAGGTTTACCGCCAGAAATACCAAAAGAAGAACGCTTATTTTTAAAGGCTCCTGAATAATCTACACCACGAGAAATATTTAAGCCTTGTGGCTTATTATCAGTACCTATATAGTCTGCATTAATTGCTGCTAGGGGTCTTTGTCCTACTAATGTAGAATTTTCGTCATTGATAATTTCCCGAAATTGCTTTGGTACATATTCTTTACGAAAATTACCTCTAGCATCTTTAGCATAAATTGTATGAGATAAACCAACATTAACTTTAAAATCTAATGCTGCCGATTTAGGATTAAAAATAATCGTATGGTTAATACCTTTTGCATATTTTTCACCTTGATTGTTAGTTTGGAAAAATTCAATACTGAATTTGGCATCTTCACCAGGACAAATTTTAGATAGTTTCGGCGCTGAATTCGCCTCAATTTCTTTACAACCTGATAATAAGCCTATAGTAATTATAAATACACCCAAAAAAACTATTTTTCTGATAGACATTTTCATAAAAAGTAAAAAAAACCGCTATAGAACGACTATAGCGGGGAATAATTCAATATTTCAATCTGGGGTTATCTAACATCCACAATCATCTGCTGTTAAGAAAACCACTCTACAACAGCTTCTTCTTTAGTGTTGGTATTTCGAGATGGTGTCTCGCGATTAAACTTCATCTGAATTGAGCGTGTTTGCTCGCCATCGGCAGCAACAGCCACAATTGGATAGTCAATTAAACCGTCTTGGAAGGACATTTGGAAGCGGAATGTACCATCTGGATTCAGCTTAATTTCACGACCGCCAATCGTCACGGTAGCATCGGGTTCAGTGGCACCGTAAACTATCAACTCAGCATCGGCAATCAACCAGAACTGACGCGGACGCATTGGCACGGCGGAGGCCGAGAAGCCAACACCTGACATTCCAACACCGGACATGGTTAAACCAGACGCGGTAGGAACTGCCCACATCCCCACACCAGATGGGAAAATGTAGGAGCTGATAGCTTGTTCGGGACGCGCAGAACCTGGTACTTGCTGCATGGAACCGAACAGAGAACCAGCAACGCGTTGTGCTTCGGCAGATTCGGCTAAACCAAAGATTTGGTCGTAAATGGGGTTACCGTTAGCGTTGCCATTAACAGTCGCTGCAATCTTCTTGGCAGGAGGAACCAGTTCGTATACAGTCTTATCACGTAAGTCTTCTTCAAAGTTGACACTGACGAAGACATCCTCAATCCAGTCAGATGGATAAACGGGAGGAATGTGTACGCGAGCGGAACGAGCTAATACCAACCAACGGCCATCAACGGCACGGTAGCCGATATCAATTACGTAATCGCGATCGCTCACCGGAACTGGTATGTACCATTCTCTCGCTAGTTCATCAGCAGGATATTCCTGGATGCTGTGAGGGCTTTGGCGATCGAGATTAACATCAGTAACATCGTAGATCCGCAGTGCCAGCTGCTGTCCCCCGTGCCGACGCAGGTCTTCTTTATGTTCATTCGGAACATCCCAGTAGGTGTAAGCCCACTGAGGATCGCGCGGTAAAAGTACAATCCGGCTTTCACCGTAACCTTGTGGCAAATCAGGGAGTCCTTCATCAACATCAGCCAGAGAGCCACCGTTACGGTCTTCTTGTCCTAATTCAAATTTTGCTGCTTCCACGGTTTCCTGTGCCTCCAGTGAACGAGATGGGCTAAGCGAAACTTTGCTGCGCTGGACTTCTTGAATCGCTGCCAGCAGTTGAGATTTACGCATCCGGCTGTAGCGAGAGATGCTACATTCGCTAGCAACTTTGCGTAGTTGCCGTAATGTCATCTCTTCTAGCGGTGGGCGTTCTTTTGCCATAAATTTGGCCTCCAGTAGTTTGAAAGGTAAATGATTTCCCCGGGTTAAAGAATGCTGTACAAAATGTCATCCACCCCAGATGAATTTCTTATTCCTGACTCCTGGTGTTGCCCAGTTTTTAACATTTATCAGTTATCAGTTATGAGTTATTAGTTATCAGCCCCCAATTGGTTATGGGTCAGACATTCCCCGCCATTTGTCTGATAATTGTTCACTGTTCACTGCTCACTGATTTTAAGTTTTTTAGTCGGTTTTTAAATTCAGGGTCACTCCCTTTCAATTCCTTATTGATGCCAAAATAAGCATTTCTTTGGGATCGGAGGAGTCCTTGTTGATGAATAAATATTAACAAGTAACCCTATGTCGGGATCAAGGGGTCTGAAGGCGTTTTTTTGACTGCTTCACGAATTTATCAGTGATTTCGGGATCGTTTTGTCATGATTAGATGACATTCATGATTGTGGTAGTCACGTGAAACCGGATAATGTCATCAAATAATGACAAATTTGGAGAAAGGCAGAAGGATTCAGATCCCCGCATCTAAGAACTGCAATTAGTGTGGGCTTCAAATTTGGAAGTGGGGACTAGGTATTAGGTATTAGGCATGGGTCAGAGACGCGATTAATCGCGTCTGTACAATGGTCAGTTGTCAGGAATCAGTAATTATTCTCCTTCATCCCCCTCATCTCCTCTGCTCCTCTGCTCTCTCATCCCCAGTCCCCAATCCCTAGATTTTGGATGAGCCAAAGACTACAATCCACACAGGCAAAACAAGAAGTAACAAAAGTGTTGAGAGGATAATGCTGCTAGCAATTAAATCGCGGTCGAGGTTGTATTCTTCTGCCAAAATTAGACCAGCAAAAGCTGAAGGCATTCCAGACATCAAGACCATTGCTAAGCGGCGATCGCCTGATAATCCCAGTAACAAAGTTGTGAGTACGCCGACAAATAGCGGTATCGCTACAACTCTGAGAACAGCGGGTATAAAAGCCCGTTGAAAATTTTGCCAATTCTGAAGTTGAGCTAAGCGAATACCAGTCAACAAAAAAGCACAGGCAATGACGATGTTAATAGACGCTTGGAGTCCTGATTCAATCGCTTCTGGCAACACTACTTGCTGAGTGAGAGTACCAAGAACAAAAGCCCACAGAGGAGGTACTGTCAGCAGATCCCGCAGTTGTATCCACCAGCGATTTGAGGATTGTTCGTGACTATAGTAGCTAGCAATTAGCACTCCTACTCCGTAGGGGCCGATGACATTGTGGGTAATGCTGAAAAGTAAAATCCAGTTTAGGGCATCAGCGTGGACGAGAAAGGGAGCGATCGCTAAGCCGACAAAACCTGTATTTCCCAGAACAGCGGATAGTAGAAAACTGCCTTGAGTAGGAGAATCAAGCCAATGGCTAGAAACGGATTTATCTAAGTCTGGCTTGATTTGCTGGGACAAGATTTTTTTCCATCCCCACAAAACCAGCAATGTGACAATTAAACCTACTATTATTGCTCCACCTGTAATTATTGCTGCCAGTATAGGTAAACTTTCTAAACCACTAAATTCACCTTGATTACTTTGTCGAGCCAACGCCACAAGTTCTAATGGCACACCAAACCAGTAAAGACCGCGACCCAAGAAATGTGGTAACCACGGTGGTAAAAATCTAAATATTAATAACCCCAGACTCATCCACAGAATCAGGGGTGTATAAGCATGAAAGAGAGTTTCTGTCATGAATAATAAAAGTTTAACTTAGTCATTACTCACCAGTCACCAGCTAACTGTCAACCGTCATCAGTCAGCTAAATTTTAATTTTTTGCTTAATAGACAACTAGCATACTCTGGATACGCCACACACCTTCCTGGCGAATCAAATCATACCGGACGCGTAGCCTTTCGTCAGAAGACTTTTTTCTCTGACCATTTTCATAAAACTGTGTTGCTTCCCTTACCGTAGCTACTACTACTAACCGATTTGGGTTTATCTCAGTTTTATTAATATATTCGACTTTGACGCTATGGTTATACTTCCGATAGCGGTTGTCTGCACTATCTTGCTGAGCAACTAGTCGCCATTGAGATAAAGCTGAACCAGTTAAAATATCCTGTAACCCATCAACCTCATGGTTTGGCCCTAAAGCCGCAGCTTTGGTAGATAGCCAAGTTTGAATCACTTCCTCTGCCGTTGTTTCTGTAAGAGACCCTTCTGGTGATTGCAATTTGCTGTTTTTGTCAGGGATGGCTATTGGTGGTTCGTTAACTTGTACAAACAATTGTCCGCTTTCCAAAGCGGCGGGCGCAGGCGCAAATAGATTTTTTATCCATCCAAAAGTTGTGGAGACTATTACCCAAAAAACTAATATACCTAGCAAAGAAGCAAATACAGTCCAAACTAATCGTGTTTTACCTTCTAAGGTGCTGGCAAAGGTTCGTCGCCGTTGCTGAGGATGGCGATTTGGTAAACGCTCCCGGTTAGCAGATTGACTGGGCTTGCGCCTTTTACGCTTTTGGGTTGGACGAGGTGGAGAGGACTTAGCTGCACCATTCAGGTTCTGGTTAGTTGTAGCTGTACGTTCAGCAGTAGAAAGCGGTGTCATGGGTGTTTGTGGTTTTGCACTCCCAGCTGACGAAATTGGTGATGTCTGAGGTCTAGTTGTCGAGAAGTTTGAATACTCAGGTCTTCTGGTGTTTGATGTTGCTGGCAACTCTGGGTCAGATATTCCATTTTGATGGAATTGTCGAGAGCCAGTGGTTTGACTTTGGTGACGAGGATTCGCCTGTGGTTGGGAAAACTGACGATTCATTACAGCCCACTCATTAGTAGTTTCTGCATCCGTGGGCAGTCCTTCTAAATAAGCTTGCACCTGCTGGTTAGCAAAGTAATCTTTCAGCAAAGCTTGCTGCTCGATCAAATCTCGAAAGTGGGGAAACACTTCATTTTGTAACCACTGTTCAGCGTATAAACACAGACCCGGTAGCAAGTCTGGAGAGTCTTGAGATTTTTCTCGAATAAATACTAAGACTTCGTACTCCTGACTGAGTTCTAAAACACGGGTTGCTTCTTCAGTTTGTCCCAGTAGTAGGGCACATAGCGACTGTTCTAGATGTACATCTTGGCGCTTGCCCAGATGTATCAGCATTTGCTTTGCCTGACGAATTAAAGCTGGTTGGCGTTGAGTAAATCCTCGTGCTACTAGGGCATAAACTGCCAAGTAAGTAGCAACAGCAGAGGGACGCTTGCTTTCGGCTTCAAACAGCTTGTGCTGTTCTGCGACTGTCAGGTGGTTACGTAATTGCTGAATAAATCGCAGAAAGTCATCGATGTTTAAACCCGATTCATCATTGCCAGCACCATCAATACCACCGCGATCGCTTAAAATGTTCTGCAATAATTCCAAGCCTTGACGGCGTTCGGCAGTTTTTTCTAGAGGCAGTGCCAGTAATTCCAAAATCCGATAAGGCCGCAATTTGTAAAGATCGGACTGCATTTCTGCTTGGACGCTGGGAAATAACCCTTCACGAGCTAGCATTTCTTGTCCAGTTTCGAGGGATACAGCAGCACTTTCGTGGTGACCTTGCTGCCACTGCTCCCGACCTAGTTCTAGGCAGGCAAGAGCAACAGTCAGAACAATATCTGGAAGTTCAGGACTACCGAGAAAGTCTTCACTTGCTAGAAGATTATTGCCCGTTTTAGCAACTGCTGCACTATTTTGATTTGCCAAGTAACCATGACCTAGTTTCAGTACTAGTTCGTATTCCCCTAGCTCTTGCAGAATTAACAAAGCACCTACTAATTCTTCTTGGGCAATTTCAATACTAAGGTTTTGAGTATCAGGATCGCCGTTACTGCTTTGGGTACGGTCTTCTAACGCTACTCTAGAGCTAGCATTGCCATCGGGGTCATAGGCGTGAGCAAGATAAAGCCGATCGTAACTGCTACGTTCCTTGGGATTTGATAAAACCACGTAAGCTTCTTCTATGAGTTGTTTGCGAGAAGAAATTGCTGCCTGAGAATATTCTCGTCGCGGCAATTGTACAATGCGATCGCTGTACGCTTGCCGCAACTGTTCATCACTTGCCGCTAACGGTAGTCCTAAAATTCGGTAGTAATCTAGCGGAATTCGCACAGTCTACTTCCCCTGCACCGTGATTAACATAGTTCACCTAGAGCATTCCAGGCATGTAAAACCGTGCCACAATAAAACGATAAATAATACAGTAACGTAGTTACACTATAAGTGTACGTTGCAACAATTAGTTTTGTACCTTCCTAAAATTGTGAGTCACATTTTAGTACTAAGATTCTGCGATCGCCTAGGAAGCGCGTAAACATTGTCTTAATTCTTAGCATTTTTATGCTAAAAAACTGCTATAAGCCTTCGGTACTTTAGAGAATTATAGCGATCGCTGCTAGTGGTATAGAAATTCTACTAGCAGAAATCTATAGATTAATTGTGGTTATGAGGACTGCCTGGTTATACGGTGAGTGAACCACCGACAAGGGTAGATTTTAATAACAGAGGGAACAAGATAATAGCACGATCAAACTTTAATTACAACTAGCCACCTAGATAATAAGGATTTTGGCATCCATTTTTTCTAAACTGTTCATGGATATGCAGAAACCAAGCTATTCTGTTTGATAGCTTAGGAACTGGAGCGAGAAATGGAAAAACTTGGAAAACGGCTGTAGCCATTAGGGTAATATTCTCGGATAGCACGGTCTGAAAAATCAGAAATTTGCCCATTTTCTCTACCTTTAGGGTGACGCTCGTGCCGACGCTCGTTCGCGTAGCGTCTCCCCTTGGGAGAAGACTCGCGCTTCGCTGCGCTATCGCTTTTAGCGTTGCACGCCACTTGCTCTACTTGGGCGAGGACTCGCTAACGCGACGCTATCGCTAAAACTGCGCTAACGGCAGTTCCTCTACTTGGGGAGACCCCAAGACTGGACTGCCTCACCGCCAAGACAGCAAGTGCCTCACTGCACTGCTTCACCTATTCCCAACAATCCTTTGTGGTGCATAAATTTTAGTTATTGACTCCGGTACATCCCAGGTTGTGAGAAGCATATATTATGCGAACAACCTATTTTTAAAGATGGTAAATTTTAGTTTTACTACAGGGATAGTAAAAAATAATGGTTCAAGAACGCACATTACCTACATTTAATACTGCCACTACTCAGATTACTAAAGAAGAGGGGTTGCGGTTATATGAAGACATGACACTGGGACGCTTTTTTGAAGATAAATGCGCCGAAATGTACTACAGGGGCAAAATGTTTGGTTTTGTCCATCTGTACAACGGTCAAGAAGCAGTTTCTACCGGTGTTATTCAGTCGATGCGTCCGGGGGAAGATTTTGTTTCTAGCACCTACCGCGACCACGTTCATGCTCTCAGTGCCGGAGTACCAGCAAGAGAGGTCATGGCAGAGTTGTTTGGTAAAGCCACAGGCTGTAGCAAAGGGCGTGGTGGTTCCATGCATATGTTCTCTGCGGAACACCGCTTGCTAGGTGGCTATGCTTTTGTCGCCGAAGGTATTCCTGTCGCAGCTGGTGCAGCTTTTCAAAGTAAATACCGCCGCGAAGTTTTAGGAGATAAAAACGCCGACCAAGTAACAGCTTGCTTTTTTGGCGACGGTGCTGCTAATAACGGTCAGTTCTTCGAGACGTTGAACATGGCAGCTCTATGGAAACTACCAATTCTTTTCGTGGTAGAAAATAATAAGTGGGCTATTGGCATGGCTCACGAAAGAGCAACTTCTGAGCCAGAGATTTATAAGAAAGCCAGCGTGTTTAACATGGTGGGCGTGGAAGTAGATGGCATGGATGTGCTAGCAGTGCGAGCCGTAGCTCAAGAAGCAGTCGCCCGTGCCCGTGCAGGTGAAGGCCCAACATTAATTGAAGCACTTACTTACCGCTTCAGAGGACACTCTCTGGCAGACCCAGATGAACTGCGAAGCAAAGCTGAAAAAGAATTTTGGTTTGCCCGTGACCCAATTAAGAAGCTAGCGGCTTATCTTCTTGAGCAAAACTTGGCAAGTGAGGACGAACTGAAAGCTATCGAGCGGAAGATTCAGGATGTCATCGACGATGCAGTTAAGTTCGCCGAAAGCAGTCCTGAACCAGACCCCAGTGAATTGTATCGCTTCGTGTTTGCAGAAGACGAGTAAATTCAGGGACTGGGGACTAGGGACTGGGGATTAAGAAATAAAGACAGAGAATTATTTATTCCTAATTACCCAGTCCCCAATATTCAATACCCAATCCTCTTAGGACTAAAATTGTGTTTACCATTGCCCTGCAACAACAACAATACAAGACATACATCCTTTCTGATGAAACCGCTGGTTCTCAACTGGAAGTAGTACCAGAACGCGGTGGTATCATTACCCATTGGCGCGTCCAAGGACAAGAAATTTTTTACCTAGACACTCAACGTTTTGCTAATCCTGATTTGAGTGTCAGAGGTGGAAATCCAATTTTGTTTCCTATCTGCGGGAACTTACCAGATAATACTTACACTCACAATGGGAAACAGTACACTCTTAAACAACATGGTTTTGCTCGTGATTTACCTTGGGAAGTTACTGAGCAGGTGACTCAAGATAAAGCTAGCCTCACCCTTGTTTTCAATAGCAACGAACAAACAAGGGTAGTTTATCCTTTTGATTTTCAAGTTGTTTTCACCTACGAGCTGCAAGGCAATAATCTAAAAATTCGGCAGCAGTATAAAAATCTGTCATCCACAGCCTTACCTTTTTCCGCAGGTTTCCATCCCTACTTTCTGACAGATGATAAGAGTCAGCTTGAGTTTGAAATTCCTTCCCAAGAATATCAAGATCAGATAACTAAACAAATTCATCCCTTTAACGGGAATTTTGACTTCAGCCAAGATGAAATTGATGTGGCATTCAAGCAGCTAGCCGATCAATCTGCCACTATTACAGATCGTAGCCGCAAGCTCAAACTTACCCTAAATTACGATGATATCTATTCCACGCTAGTGTTTTGGACACTTAAAGGCAAAGACTTTTACTGTTTGGAACCCTGGAGTGCCCCCCGCAACGCCATCAATACAGGTGAAAAGCTGACTGTGTTAGAACCAGGAGGCAATGATTCAGCGATAATTCGCCTCACAGCAAATTTTTTCTAACTACTTTACAAATCTACAGATGTATATGCTATAATTGCAAAGTTGCGAAAAACAACGAAAGGGTCGCTAACTCAACGGTAGAGTACTCGGCTTTTAACCGATTAGTTCCGGGTTCGAATCCCGGGCGACCCATATACAAAGTAATGAGTGCTGAGTCCTAAGTGACAGAAAGCTGTAATCTGTTTGTTTAAAGCTGACAGTTAGCAGTCACCATTCTTTTATAATCGAGCTTAAAGGCGTAAAGTTTTTCAACATAAACACCCCGACACTAGTTATAATTTCCTATAAGTTGAAAAAACTATTAAGATTAGCGTAAAAATTACAATAGTGTAACAATTGCGCTTCTCTCACACCGACTAGCTGACAACCACATTAGGAGGACTATCTATGGCGCTTGTACCATTGCGGCTGCTGTTGGATCACGCGGCTGAAAACGGTTACGGCATCCCAGCTTTCAACGTTAACAATTTGGAACAGATTCAGGCGATCCTGAAGGCTGCTGTAGAGACAGATAGCCCCGTAATTTTGCAAGCTTCTCGTGGCGCTCGTGCTTATGCAGGAGAAAACTTCCTGCGCCACTTGATTTTGGCTGCGGTAGAAACCTATCCTCAGATTCCCATTGTCATGCACCAAGATCATGGTAATGCGCCTTCTACCTGCTACTCAGCAATTAAGAACAACTTTACCAGCGTGATGATGGATGGTTCGCTGGAAGCTGATGCTAAGACCCCCGCTAGCTTTGAGTACAATGTCAATGTCACCCGTGAGGTGGTGAATGTAGCTCATTCTCTGGGTGTCAGCGTCGAAGGCGAACTCGGTTGCTTGGGTTCTCTGGAAACTGGTGCGGGTGAAGCTGAAGATGGACATGGGTTTGAAGGTACACTCGACCACTCCCAATTGTTGACTGACCCCGACCAAGCAGTTGACTTTGTAGAGCAAACACAAGTAGATGCTTTGGCTGTTGCCATTGGCACAAGCCACGGTGCTTACAAGTTTACCCGCAAGCCAACTGGCGAAATTTTGGCAATCAGCCGCATTGAAGAAATTCATCGCCGTCTGCCAAACACCCACTTGGTAATGCATGGTTCTTCTTCTGTGCCAGAAGATTTACTTGCGCTAATTAACCAATATGGTGGTGCAATTCCTGAAACCTACGGTGTACCTGTAGAAGAAATCCAAAAAGGCATCAAGAGCGGTGTGCGTAAGGTGAATATTGACACCGATAACCGTTTGGCAATTACCGCAGCGGTACGTGAAGCTTTGGCGGCAAATCCCAAGGAATTTGACCCCCGTCACTTCCTTAAGCCTTCTATTAAGTATATGCAGAAAGTTTGTGCTGAGCGCTATCAGCAATTTGGTACCGCTGGCAACGCTAGCAAAATCAAGCAAATTTCTCTGGAAGATTTTGCTGCTAAATATGCTAAGGGCGAACTCAACGCTGTCACCAAGGCAACTGCTAAAGTTTAATTTTGCCAAAAAATAAATACGGGTACAGCATTGCTATGCTCACAAAAAACTGAGAGTTTTAATAATTGGTATAAATAAAACCGGGTAACTTGAATGTCACCCGGTTTTTTGTTTGCTAAGCAAATATACTTAGATTAGTACTTAAATCCAAAATCTAAAATTCAGTCAAAACTCCTGAATCATGATGTCGATTGTTGCACTAAGTACAGCTTTGCATTAATTCGTAGCGTTTTTAAACGCAGGTCTTTCTGACTTTAATTCGTTACGAACTTGTTAAATCCTGTAATAAGGCTCTGACATCAGTTGCAGAATCTTGTTGTAATACTGATGCCGCGATCGCCTCAGCCTCAGCTACACTTAACTGAGCAATCGCCTGTTTGAGCAAAGGTATAGCTTGAGGGTTGACGCTTAATTCATTTAGCCCCAAACCTACTAAAATCGGTGTTGCTAAAGGGTCAGCCGCTAATTCGCCACATAACCCCACCCAAATACCAGCAGTACGAGCCGCTTGGACAGTTTGTTGCACCATCCGCAATACCGCTGGATGTAAGGCATCCACCAAAGTTGCTACTCGTGGATTGGTGCGATCGCCTGCCATGACGTACTGACTGAGGTCATTAGTACCTATACTGAAAAAGTCTACCTCGGCAGCTAACCGATCGGCGATCGCAACTGCTGAAGGTACTTCTACCATAATCCCCACTGCGATCGCTTCATCAAAGGGAATAGCAGCTTGTCGCAGTTCAGCCTTCACTTCACCGAGAATTTCTTTAGCAGCTCTTATCTCAGCCACAGTCGCAATCATCGGTAACATGACTTTAATATTGTGTCTCGCACTCGCTCGTAAAATTGCCCGTAACTGAGTTTTGAATAATTCTGGACGATCCAAACACAAACGAATTCCCCGCCAACCTAAGAATGGGTTAGCTTCTGGAACCTTTAATTTGAGATAGGGAAGCGGCTTGTCACCACCTATATCCAAAGTGCGAATAATCAACGGACGGCGATCCAAAACTTGAGCGATCGCTTGGTAAACTGTAAATTGCTCCTCCTCTGTGGGAGCGGTTGCTCGGTCAAAGTACAGAAACTCTGTGCGTAGCAGTCCTACTCCCTCTGCACCGTTAGCCACCGCAACTTGCACATCAGCTATACTACCAATATTCGCAAAAATGCTCACTTGCCGACCATCACGGGTAATTGCTGGCTGGTGTGCTGTGGCTCGTGCTTCCTGTTGAGCAGTTTGCCATGCCTCCCGTTTTGCTTCTAATACATCAAGGATATCTGGTTCTGGTTGTACCCAAGCTTTACCACTTTCGCCGTCGAGTGCCATGAGCGTACCATCTTCTAGGTGCAGTACCTCTGCATCTACACCCAAGACAGCAGGAATGCCTAATGTCCTGGCAATAATTGCACTGTGGGAAGTAGCACTCCCTGAAGTAGTACAAATGCCCAGCACCTTCTTCGGATCTAGTCCAGCAGTGTCTGAAGGAGTCAAATCATTCGCCACTACAATTGCTGGTTCCGACAGATGCAACTCACTGTGGGTATTTCCAACTAGCAGCCGTAGCACTCTTTGTCCCACATCCACCACATCGTCAACTCGCTCTTGCAGATACGAATCTTCCAGTGTGTGGTAAGAAGCAGCCACCTCATTCACTACAGCTTGCCAAGCAGCCTCTGCATTCAGGTGACAATCTAAGATGCGTTGGTGAGCGGCTTCCAGCAACACCGGATCTTCCAAAAATAAAAGATGAGCATCAAAAATAGCAGCTTCAGCATCACCAATTTGAATAGATGCTTGTGAAAACAGCGTCTGAATTTCTTGTTTAGCAGTGCAAATTGCTCTATGTAGTCTTTGCCACTCTAGTTCTGGGTCATCTACGTGGTATTCCGTAATTGTAATAATGGGTGGTTGATAATGGACAACAGGCGCGATCGCTACTCCTGGAGAAGCACCAATCCCTGAAAGTTCGCCGCCAATTGCTGGGGTAACTTCGTGGTCAACCGTTTGTAAAGGTTCAAAACTAGTATTATCTTCACCAAAGTTTGTAGTAAATAATGCTTGTAATGCAGCCAGTGCCTCATCTGCGTCAGCACCAGCCGCAGTAATTACTAGTTCGTGTCCTTGAAGCACCCCCAAAATCGCTACTTGGTTAATACTATCGCCCCGAATAGCCTCTGTATTTCTAGTTAAATTCCGCACCCTGATTTGGGATTGGAACCGAGTTACGGTTGCCACAAATTGAGCTGCGGGACGGGCGTGTAATCCTAAGCGATTGCTAACAGTCAGCCGAATTTCTCTAGTTGGGTATTCTGTATGAGTTGTGGTTTCGCTACTGCCAACTGACAACTGACTACTAACAACACCTAATTGGATGGCTTTTGCTACTAATGCACCTCTAGCTTCCGCGATTACTTGCTGAATATTTCTACCAGCAGCGGCTGCAACTACAGCAGCGATCGCACCTTCTACCAAGGGTGCTTCACACAGATGTACTTTCTCTCGTTGTACCTCGCTTAGAAACTCTAAAGCCATTTCCGCACTCATCAAAGCACTACCTAGATCCATTAATACCAAAACCCCATCGCCGCTGAAAACAGAAGCGATCGCCTCATAAACCTGAATGGGATCTGTACCCAGTGGATTGTGAGCATCTTCGATGCCTGCGGCAACAGCGAGGCGGACATTGCCCTGAACCATCTGCGCTGCAAGTTCCTGCACACCAAGCGCTAATTGTTTACTGTGAGATACGATAACGATTCCGACCACTGCAACACCATCAACCTTGTTGAGAGTCTAAAGAATTCTGAGTTGCTGAGTGCTGAGGAGTCAGTGTGTTGGGGAGAAAGCGCTGTGGACGGGTTTCCCGACTTATTTGCTGAAAGGTTCCCGCAGGGTAGCAAGTGGCGTTGCTGATTCATTAGTTATTCTCCTCTACCACCCTGCTTCCTCATCTGCCTCATCTGCAAGGTAGCTGCTATAACGGAGGGAACCTCACGCCAGTTCGCTCAAGTCGGGAGACCCACCCATGCGACTGGCTCTGCAACGCACTACCTCCTCATCTCCTCCTGCCTTATTGCAATTGCAACTGCCCAAAAATTTTCCCGTCTTTCTGGGAGATACGAATAGAATAGCCCTTTTTCAGAGGTATGCGGGGTGTCCACTCATAAATTCCATCGCTAGCGGTACGGTCAGAGATATTTTGGACAAGTTTCTCACTATCGTACAACTTAATTGCCACATCGCCATCGAAATTATCTCGCCACAATATTAAATAAGGTTGATCCTTCTCTAGAACTACTTTACCAATAGGCTGATTGACAAGAATTTGTGGGCTAACCTGCTTTTTGCTTTTCCTACGGAATCCTAAATAATGGGGTAGGTGTCGGAAAGTAGGATTTTCTAGCGGAGTTGACAGTTGAGGGGCAATAATATCACCTCTTTGAGAATTAAATAGATAAGTTGAACGACCACCGTCAACAGTGATGATATCTCCTTTAACTCCTAATTTGCGTAATAATCCGGCTGCTTGATCCAGCGTTGCTGAGTTCACCGTCATAATCAACAACAGCTCATCGCCTTTAATACCATCTTTATTCAAAGTGCCGATAACTTGGTACTTATTCGCTTGATTTTGAGCTAGTACTTTTGCTGGATGGTCACTGTATTTATAAGTGGCGATTGCATTTTTCACGCCCTTTTGATTCAGAGGCGCACCAGTAACTGGGTTGTAATCAGTAATGTATGCCTGCTTGTCATCCCAAACTAAAGCCTTAAGGCGGACTGTACTATAAAAATTATCTTTCGGTTGTCTGACAGGGCCATAAGGGCTATTGCCACCACTGATAACCACGCCATTGAGTTTAATCGGGAAGGATAACTGTGTACTGGATTGGTATTGTTCAAAAAAAGAACAGTTAATGATGGAAAAAATGTCACTACTGTAAAGTTTTTTGTATTCTTCAGATACTTCTGAAAACAACTTAGTTTGAAAAAACGGGCTGTAATGTCCACCTTCTCCTTTATAGTATTTTCCTTGACTCAGACCCATATTATCAACCTCTCCAACCAGTTGGTCGATGTGCATTTTTCGCAGGTCGATAACTTGTAAATAAGCTTCGTTGCCGTTTGTTAGTTGTTTTTTATATAAAGCTGCGCCGTCTATGACATGAAGAGGTTGATAAGTAGATAGAGGGTTGGAGGCTTGGGCAATCAAAAGACTACTCAGGATTGGCAGCAAGAAAAATATAAACGTGATTAGAGAATTCATCAGTATTTTATTTACTCAGAAATTAATTACAGTACTTACGTAAAAACTCTCTTAATCTCTTAATGCTAAGGGTGCAAAATTCGCCTAAATTCTAGGTGTTATAAAGATTTGACCGAATTATGGTAGAAAAAGATAGGTCAATCATTGTCAAGAAGACTTGTATGTTAAAAATATTACCTAGACTTGCCCTTAAGATGGAGAGTACTACCTCACAAAAGTAAGGGATTACGTTAGAATACATTCACTCAGACCTGATGTTAAGATGGCATTACTTGCACCTGCAAAATATTGAACAATTGAGAGGAAATCATTATCGTAATCCAAAAGCAACTAATCAACTCACAAATCAAGTCACCTCAAGTCTTCTTGATTGACCATGAAAATAATAACCGTGGTTTAATAGATACACATGAGGCTCTACAGCTAGCACAGAGCATGGAGCTTGACCTAGTTGTAGTTTCGGAAGGCAAAGATGCTCCAGTAGCCAAGATTGTCAACTATGGTAAGCTTCAGTATCAAAAGAAAAAGCGTCAGGGACACAGTGCTAGACCTACGGTAAAGGAAGTTCGGCTCCGTCCGAACGTAGGCGTGGCTGATTACAACTTACGCATTGAGCAAGCCGTTGGGTGGTTGAGTAAAGGTGATTCAGTAAAGTTTGTTATTCGTTTACGAGGTCGAGAACATCAATATCGCGAACAGGCTGGAGAACTGTTAGAACGGATTGTAACTGCTCTGGGTCAAGTAGGAAAAGTCCAGTCACTTGATAAACGTTCACTAGTTGCTCAAATCATTCCTGCCTAAATAATTTTTCGGAAATATTTTAGTTAACCTCAGTAGCCAGAGTAACGGCCTACATAAGCTGGCTACTGGAAAACTGCTGTGTGCTGTAACCAAATGCTGAAAGGCAAGGGACGTAAGGGAAGCGATATCAGATGGTTTTTGCTCATGCAGATAAGTCATGGGCTTTAGATATTTATCGATACATTCACGCTTCACATAAAACCATAGTTGCAAGGTTAAAAGCACGACCCTGAGCAATGGAAAAATGGAAGATGGCAGAGATATTTCAAGAAAATCTAAGCTTTGATTACTTACAGAAGTGCTGGGAAAATCGCCTTGCAAGTGCAGATATTTCTTAACAAGTTGCTGACTAAGTTTTGGCAGTGAGGCATCACTTATGTAAGTCGGGAGCTAATTGATTGAAATGGGCAGCGTTTAAAATGCTACAGATTTTGTAAAAATCTTGCTTATATATAATATTGTCTATTTATTTTGAGCCATTAAATAAACATGTATGGTGAAATGAGGCTATTACCAATAACTTTTTAGGTGAGCAATTTTAAGTTAAGCAACTAGCTGCAAAAGGCGATAAATCCAATCATAAAGGTAATATATGCTAGCTTAATAAAACAGTAAGCTCAATATTTCTCTAATATTTATTATTTAAAACTTGAATACATCAGAGTAGTATCGATTTATTAACTACAAATTACTAAAGAATGGATAATTGTGCTTCATATCACAATTATCCACTCAAATTTACTAGATTACTAAATCAGGTCTATCAGACAAGACTTAATGAGATTATTGCAACTTAGGACAGTTTAAATCGACTAACGCGACTCAGTTCCTTGGTTGGGACTACCTGCTACATCATCTTCTCCTGGTGCTTCTGGTGTAGCAGTTTTTTTGGCATCACTTTTTGCAGCATCACCAGTCTTACGGATATCTTCCTGAATGGGGGTTTGATAACCACCGGAAGCTCCGGGGGTTTCTTGATTAATAGGCTTTTTTTGTTCTTCAGCCATAACTTTATTAAACTCCTATCACTTACTCTTGGTATTATATTAATCAAACACCAGGAATAATTTCATCTATCTAAAATCTAGTTTTAGCCAATTGTTATATCTATCGTAAGTATTATTTATAAATCCATAAAGCGACCACTAAACCAAAAGTCAAATTATCTAAGATGTTGATTTGTCAGTATGTGAATTAGCTTTTGGATGTAAGACCGATCGCTAGAGTAAATAGATTAATTTTCAAATATCTAGCTACAGAATTATGCCGTTTGTAGGTTGCTAAAATTACGTAGTTAATAACTTACAATGGAAAGTTTAAAGGATCGAAAATTTTGGTGGCAATGAGTCTTAGGAAATTGCTGTGATTGGGTAATGTCGCAGATTGAGTAATGGTTAGAATTGCGGAGAAGCAATTAATCGAATATACTTAATTCGGCTCTTACAATCGACAGTGAAAAGTAAGGCGTGATTTAGGATTGTGTTGCAAAAGTCGTTACCATCTGAATGTGTCCTCCGTAGGGCAACGTCTGCGGATAAGTGGTCAATTAGATTGTTGGTATTATCAGCTAAACTTGAGCCAACTCAATTACGTTGGCAGCAATTTTGGGTGATTGAATGCAATGGAGATTTAGTAGCTTGCGGACAACTACGTAATTTTGCAGTAGCACAAGAACTTGGCAGTTTGGTCGTTAAATCAGCTTGGAGAGGTCGCGGTTTAGGTACTTTTCTCACACAGCATCTGATTGATACAGCTACTCAACCACCGTATCTGGAATGTTTAGGTCAACGACTGGCGCAGTTTTACAGTTGCTTTGGTTTTGTGCCAATATCTTATGAAGACTTGCCACCATCGCTTCAGCGTAAATTTGGATTTTCTCAGTTAGTCAAAAGGCTAATTAGAGTTCCTGTAGTGTTTATGCAGTATCGAGTTGACACTCCCGACATTTAGAATGCAGGAGATTTTTAGTACACGTCACCGTAAAAGGGATTCGGCAATATCGAGGGTTGATGTTGGGTTTCACTCCGTTCTACCAACCTATGAATGATTAAATTCCATACCATTTTTATGGTGGGCTGTACTTAGTTCATTGGGACTAGATATCTGACAAAGGTTTAGCAAAAATTGTCAGCAAAACAGGCCCTAGTAAATACTGGTGACTCAAACATAATAGCCCAGCAGAAGAACCGAGAAGTTTGCGTTGATTGGGGCTGTAGAGTCTAATTCCAAAAGGGGAAATTTGTAGTAGTTGAGGAAATGCTTCTGTTGTAGTCATGTCAACCAAGTAAAAGCGTCCACCGGGAGAAAGCACTCGCGCCACTTCACTCAGTACCTGTTTAGGTTCCAGATAGTGCAAGAAGCTGATGGTGTTGAAAACAGCATCAAACTGTCCCTCAGCAAAGGGCAGAGACTCAGCTTTACCCTCAAGATAAATTAAACGCGGATGGTGGTGGTTACTCAGTCTTGCCAAGCGCAACATATTAGGAGAAAGGTCTAATCCCGTGCCTCGCAAATTGGGAAATTGAGTTGCAAGGCGCTCAAGCAGACGACCGGTACCACAGCCTAAATCGAGTACATTTGGTCGCTCTGGTAAATCGACGTATTCTAGCAACCGTTTGTGAATAGTTCGGTAAATTACTGAGGGAAAGAGCCAATCATAGCTTGGTGCCCAGGTGTCAAAAAGTTGTTTTTTGTTACTCAGAAAATTATCCGTCATTAGTTTTCGCAGTCGATGCCCCTGAGCTTGACGCTTCTATTAGGGAGATTGTAGCTGCGCCTCCAAGAAGTTAGTTAACTATAGCCACTAGCAATTGCAGCTTTGCAGTCTGACAATATCTAGCCTAGCGTTTGGCATAACAGCTATGCGATCGCTGGACAAATTATCTGGAATGCAAGGTCTGGAATTTGTAGTTAGGTGTGTTCCTACAAAGAGAGAACTACACCAACTCTAGGTGTATCAAGAACTAAAAAATGAGCATCGCTGCATAAAATCATAGAACCCAATCGTATCTATATACAGAGGTTCAAACCTAATCAACCTAGTCAAGTTTGAAATTCTCAAGGTGAGCAATCATGACAAGCTTTACTCAAATCCGGTTACACAACGACCTACTGCACCCAGTCCGCGAGTGGTTAGAAAGAATAGAAATTCATAATTCCAAACTAGCCCATCTTTTGTGCAGAGCCATCCCAGCCCAATGTCCTTTTGAACGAGACATCAAGCTGTTTGGTCGTCAGCTGTTTCACATTCCTGCAATGTGTAAATTAAATCCTTTCTATGAGCAAGTACTCACTCTACGTTTTAAAGCACTTTGTTATCTTGCAGATGATTGTGGTGAAGATGTTACAGCCTATTGCTAAAATTGGATGATTGGTTGATGTAGCAGTATCGGTAATTACAGACTTACGGTTGTAACCTACTCAAATCTATACTAAGCTAACGTAGAACTAATTAGATGTTTGGCTATTGAGTAGCTAGTGACCCTCTAATACCAATTTTGGATTTTAGATTTTGGGCTGCATCTTTGGTGCGCTGGAAGCGCAACTTGGATTTTGGTGAACCAGCGCGGTCTTTTTGGTTTCCAAAATGAGCGACTGCTGAACCCGAAGGGATTAAAAGTTTTTACTAAAAGGCTATTCCAGCAATCTCAAACAATACTATGCCAATTTGGTATCGATCGTTATCAGTCTGTGTTGTTTACCATACTTTGCTGAAATCATTAACATCATCATGACGCACATCTTACTAGTAGAAGATGAAGTCAAATTGGCACAATTTCTCGAATTAGAACTGAGTTATCAAGGCTACCAAGTCAGCGTCGCCTACGATGGATTAACTGCACTCACCGCAGCGCGGGAGTGGCATTTGGATTTAGTCATTTTGGATTGGATGTTACCTGGCTTATCGGGCTTGGAAATTTGTCGCCGCCTGCGAAGTACGGGTAATAAAGTGCCGATAATTTTATTAACCGCTAAAGATGAAGCGAGCGATCGCCTTACAAGCTTAGACGCTGGTGCTAATGATTATGTAGTTAAACCCTTCAGCATCGAAGAATTATTAGCCAGAGTCCAGGTTCAATTACAAAGAAAACAGTAAACTAATGACTGATGAACGCCAGTTGCTAGCCTGCGGGAAGCTGGCCAAAGCGCGTCTACAACGCTTCTTAACCCGCACAACACAGTGTCCTTCGCAATGCACTGACTGCTAATGACTGAGAAGAGTAAAGAACTTCAAGCGATTATTTTGATTTCTTGGAGTTCCCTAAACTTTGTGTAAGGCTTCCAGATTTACCAAATTAGAAGTGTAGGAGTATGGGGGTATAGGGGTCTAGGAATAAATTTTCCCCTACATCCCTATACTTCACTTTAAGGTTGCTAAAAATGAGCAACAGGGGAGCAGAGGAAAGTAATTTATAGCCGTGAAAGAGGGAATTAGTATTACACCTCTACACTCTGACAGTTAGTTATATTAGGATGCACAAGGTAGACTCTATACGAAAATAAGTAAAATCAGACCTGTAATGACTTATCTAGAAACAGCGGCACAATTCTACCAAGAAGTTGCCCAAACGCCACAAGTGGGGCTTTGTTGCGTTCAAAGTACACCCCTGCAACTACCAGGACTGCAAATTCCTTTGCCAATGCAGGAAATGAACTATGGTTGTGGTACAACTGTTCACCCCACTGAACTCTCAAATCAACCCACAGTGCTATATGTTGGTGTTGGTGGTGGTTTAGAAGCACTACAATTCGCTTATTTTTCCCGCCGTACAGGTGGTGTAATTGCTATTGAACCAGTTGCAGCTATGCGAGAAGCTGCCACACGCAACCTGGAAATTGCCGTTAGAGAAAACCCCTGGTTTGACATTAACTTTGTGGAAATCAAAGAAGGCGATGCTTTTAACTTGCCCATGGCTGATGCTGCCGTCGATATTGTGGCACAGAATTGCCTCTTCAACATCTTTGAACCAGAAGATTTAACTCGTGCTTTAAAAGAAGCATTTCGGGTATTAAAACCAGGTGGACGTTTGCAGATGAGCGATCCCATTGCCACTCGTCCAATTGCAAAACATCTGAAACAGGATGAGCGTCTACGAGCTATGTGTTTATCAGGCGCACTCACCTATGAAGAGTATACTGAACGCATTATCAATGCTGGCTTTGGTCAAATTGAAATTCGCGCCCGTCGCCCTTACCGTTTGTTAGATGCTCAAACATACAATCTTCAAGAAAATTTACTTCTAGAAAGTCTTGATTCTGTCTGTTTCAAAGTTGCTATTCCGGAAGATGGTGCTTGTATATTCACTGGTAAGACAGCCATTTATGCTGGTCTAGAATCTTTGTTTGATGATTCGGCAGGGCATTTGCTTCAGCGTGGTATTCCGGCAGCAGTCTGTGATAAAACTGCTGCTAAACTTGCAGCTTTGAAGCCAGCGGAAATAATTATTACTGATTCGACTTGGCACTATAGTGGCGGTGGTTGCTGTTAACTTTAACAGAAGAGAATTCAGAAGTCAGGAGTCAGAATTCAGTATGAATTCTGTATAATCTATGGATGAGTATGTGGTGAAACACCGCACTAAATCTTAGATTTAGTAGTCATTAATTAGTGGTGGGTCTAAATCCTCCACGCTCTTGATTCTGAATTCGGTATTCTGAATTCTGCATTCTCCTTTAATAAACCCCCAAATGTTTTTAATTAGTCTATTTCTGTCTACGCTTTTTTTAGCTTACTCAAATGGAGCAAACGACAACTTTAAAGGGGTAGCAACACTGTTTGGTAGTCGAACAACCAGCTACCAGACAGCAATTTTGTGGGCAACTATTACAACTTTTGCTGGTGCAGTAGCTTCAATTATATTTGCGAGCGCACTAGTCAAAAACTTTTCTGGAAAAGGAATACTACCAGATGCGATCGCTAATGCCCCTGAGTTTCATATTGCCGTGGCGATCGCATCTGGTTTGACTGTGTTAGTTGCCGCTCTCACAGGATTTCCCATCTCCACAACTCACTGTTTAACAGGTGCAATACTTGGTGCTGGATTAGTAGCGAAAGGACTGCAAGTGAATTTCGCTGCTTTGGGAAATTTGTTTATTTTACCCCTATTACTCAGTCCGATTGTTGCCATAGCTTTAGGAATAGGAATTTACAGCTTATTTGAGTACATTAGTGATAAATGGAATCTCCAAGCAAACCAGAAAATGATTGATACTTGTCATTTTATCAGTTCTGGTATCATCAGTTTTGTTAGAGGCTTAAATGATACTCCCAAGATTGTATCACTCATTTCAATTATTGATTATTTCTCAATTCAAGGAGGAATGATTACAGTAGCAATGGCAATAGCGCTTGGTGGTTTACTCAACTCCCAAAAAATTGCAGAAACCATGAGTGAAAAAATTACTTCCTTAAATCATGTTCAGGGTTTATCTGCCAATATAGTAACTGTAATCCTGGCGATCGCAGCTACCCAGTTTGGACTTCCTGTGTCTACCACTCAAGTTTCCGTAAGTTCTATTTTTGGTGTGGGACTAATGGGTAAAAAAGTAAATTTAGGAATTTTTTCTCAGATTCTCATTTCCTGGATTTTTACCTTACCTACTGCCACCATTATTAGTGGAATCACATATAGATTATTGCAAGGATAAAATAGAGCAGATTTTTGCCATATTCAAGGACTAATCTGTTACTCCAATAAAATTGCATATTTACTCAAGTAGATATTAACTGCTGAAGGTCATCAGTCATCAATTATGCTAAATACAACAATTACACCATTTAAATCTAAACTAAATTCTCCTTTGACCAAAAAGAGAATCACAGTTTTACAAATTAATCTAGGTAAGCGCTGCAACCTTGCTTGTACGCACTGCCATGTCGAAGCTGGGCCAAAACGTACAGAAGAACTTTCACCAGAAATTTGCCAACAACTGATTGAGTTAATTAACAGATTTCCTGAAATTAAGATTGTGGATTTGACTGGTGGCGCACCTGAAATAAACTATGGATTTAAGCCATTAGTAGAAGCAGCAAGGAGAATGGATAAACAGGTAATTGTCCGGTCTAATTTGACTATTTATTTTGAAGATGGGTTTGGTGATTTACCAGAATACTTTACTCAACACCATGTAAGAGTCGTTGCTTCCCTGCCTTGTTATTTAGCAGATAATGTTGACAAAATGCGTGGTAATGGTGTATTTAATAGTTCAATTCAAGCTTTGCAATGGCTGAACAAACTTGGTTATGGGAAAGAGTCTGATTTAATTTTAGACTTGGTGTATAATCCGCAGTTGCCCACAAGTCAAAAATTTTCCTTAGCTCCCGAACAGAGTAACCTGGAACGAAATTACAAAATATTTTTACAAGAACATTTTGGCATTATTTTTAATAATCTCTTCACCATCACTAATCTACCAGTTGGCAGAACTAAAATACATTTAGAAAGAAAGAAACTGTACGCTAATTATTTACAGTTTTTAGAGTTGCACTTCAATTCAGGAACAGTTGAACATTTAATGTGTCGCGATGAGCTTTCAATTGACTACACAGGCAATGTTTATGATTGCGATTTTAACCAAATGATGAATTTGCCTGCGAGAACTAACAATGGCGAAACTTTGACAGTGGCAAAATTGCTAGAAGCTGGCAGTTTAGATTTAATTAATGAAGTGCAAACTGCTTCTTATTGCTATGGTTGTACAGCTGGATGTGGTTCCAGTTGTGGTGGCGCGTTGGTATAAAGTCAATTGCTTTTGCATTTCGGATTGACTGCATAAAAACATATTTATGTCATCAAAAAACAACTTTGTTACAAAATTTGTTCAACTGACATTGCTAATGGCATATAGGTTTATTATGAGACTAGTTAAGTCTCCTCACACCACACCAAAAAGCCGTGGAATCCTCAAAAATACCACGGTTTTTATTTGGTTATTGGAGATAAAATCAGTAACTCACTTAGCAATTAGCTTATGAGTTTTCAACTTCATGTCTCTATGTTGTAGTGGTTAAAAAATCAACTTTTTAATCGCTAAGACACTAATCATCTTTTGTAATAGCGTGGCAAGGCTAACGCACCACCAGAGATTTTCGGTGCGTTAAGACGTTCCGTCCATAACGCACCCTAACAAATTAAAGTTAATGTGGAGCGGGTTTTTCGACTTGTGTGTACGCCACAGCCCTATGATGGAGGAGATGGAGAAGCTGTGACTTTAGCTATCAATCGCCAGGAATTGAGCCGTCCCACATCCATCCTCCAAGTGTCTACCACGCGCACACCCCAAGTTCCCTGAATATGCTTTCCTACAAGCCCACGCAATGCGGGCAACTCGGATATAGTGTAGACTTTACGGATATCGTCTGTAAAACTATCCGTGCGATCGTGCAGGGTTACGGCACTGCCATCTGGAGCAATGACATCAATTCGCAAATCCCCAATAAATGTGTGAGTCACATCAATCCCAATGCGAATGTCACTAATTATTCCGTCTTGAGCAACCTCCAGCTTGCTGAAAATAGGACTGCTAGTATCGGGAATCTCCAAGTCAGCTTGAACCACTTGCTCGAAGCTGCTTTCGCTATTTGGAACTGCGGCTTTGACTGCCTTAGCAGCATTGACTTTGCCATGACCGAACCAGAAGCTAAAGCCATCAACAAAATCACCTGGTTCATTCACAGGTGTGTCTGATTCAATTTTCAAATCCTTGTCAGCCGTTTGCTGAAGTATTTGCTTCACTTGCAACGCAGTGAGGTTAGGATTGCGGGAGAGAATCAGTCCACACACTCCTGCAACCGTGGGAGTTGCACTCGATGTACCGCCAAACCGCCCGGTATAGCGAGAGTTTGGTGTAAAATCGCTGCCAGCACCAGCCCCCTCATTATCTGTGGTAGTTACTCCGCGACCGGGCAAGATATTAAAGGTGAGGTCATTCCAGTTATCGGTTGGCGCACAAACACAGATTTCTCGCCCCCAAGATGAATAAGCCGATCGCGTTTTGCGTGAGGTAGAACCACTGACGGTAATCACATCCGGGTGAGCAGCAATCCAGCGATCAATTCGACCACTGTAGCTGCGGGTACGACCGAAGTTATCAGCATACTGATAAGCGCGTGTATTAGTGAGATCCTTAACAGGACAGTTATTATTACCAGCAGCAACACAAATCACCAGACCCTTACCGCGTCGACCGCCAGTCCGAACTAATTCGGACAGTACATCAAAAAACCCCCGACTGAGTGGTGCATCGGCAGGGCCATATCCCCAAGAGCAAGATACCACATCTGCCTGTCTGGAAATTTGTTGGAACATTTTAGCCATAGCAGCATCATCAAACTGCAACGGGAAACGTACTGGCAAAAACGCACATCCTGGAGCAACCCCTACAGTTCCTTGTCCATTAATCTCTGCTATCGCCACCCCAGCACAGGGCGTACCGTGGTAGTCCCCAGGCTTCGGCATCACGTCCTCTGTAAAGAAGACATTGCCGTTGCTCTCAAAAGCATTCAGTCGTCCAACTACCTTATTAACTCCTTGAAAATCGGGGTGAGTCAAATCAAAACCATCATCCGCTACGCAGATAACGATTTCCCGCGAACCACGGGTGATTTCCCAAGCATCGGGTGCAAAGATGTCTGCGCCTGCTACCAGATCCGTTTGATCCTGTGGTGCGTGCAGATGCCATTGCTGGGAAAATAATTCATCAGCTGGAATAAACGCAAATTTTTGCAGTTGACGCACCAGATTTGGTTCAGCGTATTCGACATCGTCCCGCGTAGCAGCTATGTTGGCAGTTTTGATTGGGTTTCGCCCTGTCGCTGTCGTTACCCGCACCAGCAAAATGTTTTGTCCCAAATCTTCCACCACCTCCACTTTCTCATCCTGTAAAAACTGCTGAATGGTTTGTGCAGTTGTCCCAGGTTTAAACTTAATAAAGAAGGTGTCCGTAATCAAATATTCAGAATCTGGTTCTCCAGGAGTGCGATAGATGTGATGCACAACATTACCAGATTGGCGTAATCGGGCAATCGAAGCATCGCGATCGCTGGATACAGTGGCTCGAAATAACTCTGGCCCTACCCGATTAATAGCTTCTAGCCCTACTCCTGCCTGTTCTGTTGCTGCTTGTGCTGCTTCCACATCAGAGGCATGTAAGGTAATGTTACTTTCTGCCTGCTCAATTGGAATTTTGCGCCCACCTTGCCAGAAATACTCGTTAGTTGACATATTGGTTTGTTACTCTTTAATTACAAAATTGCCCATCCCTGAGCGATTCCTCTGGGCATTTTTTCAGGGTTTTATAGCGATTTTTGAGGGAGTCTTTCCCTTATGCTATGAACAACTAGTTGGATATATTTCTAGGATTATAAGTAATGCGATCGCTCGCTGAAGTCACCCTTGAGGGTACTCTTTCGACTTCTATAGCAATGGGCGATCGCACATCCAAAAAAATCTGTTACCAAAATTGTTACAAGCTTAATGCCACCAGCTAGTTGCTTTATGATGATATTTAGTTAAGCTCCTCACACCACATCAAAAACCGTGAAACACTTGTTTCACGGCTTTTTCTTATTATGTTGTATGGTGACTTAATCCTCAGATATAGTTTTCTATCCTCCTGATTACGATAAAGTTGCAAATGAACGTGCATCTAGCTTGAGCCAGGAGGAAACAATCGTGAAAGCAGTCTTAATGACAGCAGCAGGTAGTCCCGAAGTTCTGCAAGTACAACAAGTGGTAAATCCTGCTGTTCCTTTAGGAAATACTGAACTTTTAGTCCGCTTGGTGGCGGCTGGCGTTAACCCCATTGATACTAAACTTCGCAATCGAGGCACTTTCTACCCCGACCAAATGCCTGCCATTTTAGGATGTGATGGTGCAGGTATCGTTGAGGCGGTAGGTGCTGGCGTTCAGCGTTTCCGTTTAGGAGACGAAGTATATTTTTGCTACGGCGGTTTGGGCGGACATCAAGGCAACTATGCTGAATATACCGTTGTTGATGAACGATTTGTGGCGCGTAAACCCGCTTCTATCTCCTTTGCGGAAGCAGCCGCAGCGCCTTTGGTGTTAATCACCGCTTGGGAAGCTTTGTACGAACGGGGACGATTAGAACCTGGGGAACGAGTTTTGATTCATGCAGGTGCTGGTGGTGTCGGTCATGTAGCAATTCAATTGGCAAAACTCAAAGGTGCTACTGTTTCTACCACTGTGAGTTCTGAAGATAAAGCAAATTTTGTCAGACAACTCGGTGCTGACCATGTGATTTTTTATAAACAAATAGACTTTGTGGAAGCAGCTTTAGATTGGACTGGCGGCGAAGGCGTAGACTTAGCTTTTGACACTGTAGGCGGTGAAACTTTTCATAAAACCTTCCCCGCAGTGCGAGTATATGGGGATATTGTGACGATTCTCGAACCAGACGCTAAGACTGTTTGGAAAACTGCCAGAACACGCAATCTCCGCATTGGTTTGGAATTGATGCTGACACCGATGTTACTAGGATTAAACGAAAGTCTTCAGCATCAAGCAGAAATTCTCGAACAATGTGCTAAATGGATCGATGAGGGCAAGTTGAAAATCCATGTTAGTCATAAGTTTCCTTTAGAAGAAGCAGCCAAGGCGCACCAACTACTTGAAAGTGGGTCTGTTACAGGTAAAATTGTTCTGCTGATGAGCAATGAATCATAGAAAAGCAGCTTGCCTAAATTATTTTTGAAACGCAGAGTATCGCAGAGTCAAACGCAGAGTATCGCAGAGAAATCCCTTTGTGTTCCTCTGCGTTTAACCTTTGCGTGCCTGTGCATTTTACTAATTCTCTTTGTCCTCTTCCTACCTCTGCCTGCTTGGGCAGCCCAAATACAACCAGAACGCACACCGTTAACTCTAGAATTGTTGCAAGAACGACTACGCACACCGATACTTCGCGAAGGTAACTTGACTGTAGATTTGCGGCAAATGGCGATCGATTTGCGACCAGAAAATGCAACTTTCCGCGATGCTTTTTACCAACTGCTGCGAAAAGAATTACAAAAGACTGGCGCAAAACCTTTGGGTTTAGACCTCAGCCATTCTTTGATTCAAGGGGATTTTGTAGGTAGCGATTTGGGTTTAAGAACACCTCTGTATGCCCAAGCCATTGCCCCTATTTTTACCACAAGCGAACAAGAACAACTAGAACGCTTGCGTTGGGTATGTTTGCAGTCACTAGGAATTAGCTTGCCCAATTCTAAGGACTGTCGATCGCTGTTGCAAACTGAGTCAACTACATCTAGTGAAATCAATGTCTTTCGTGGTTCTTTGACACTGGTGCAAACTCGCTTCAATGGAGAAGTGCAATTTCCCAATACATTCTTTCTACAATCTGTGGATGCCCAAGGCGCAACCTTTCTCAAAGCCACTAACTGGACTGAAACTAGATTTAGCCGTCCCTTAAGCTTTAACAATGCTATTTTCCGGCAATTGAGTAATTTTCAAGGCAGTATTTTTTTTGACAAAGCTAATTTTAAGCAAACTCAATTTCAGGAAACTGCTGATTTCCACAACAGCATATTTGTAGACAATGGTAACTTCAACCAAGCTACTTTTAAGCAGTTGGCTAAATTTAGTAATGTGCAGTGGCAAGGAAATGCAGATTTGTCAGAAGTGCGCTTTGCCAATCAAGCACAGTTTACGAAAGCAAATTTTTATCAGTTACTTTTACTAACAGAAGCAACTTTTGAGCAAGCTGTAAGTTTTCGGGAAGTGCAGTTTAATCAACTTGTAAATCTTCGAGGTACTAGCGTTCTCAACCAAGCAGATTTTAGCGATACAAGGTTTGCAAAAACATCTTATTTAAGCGTACCTGGACTGACTTTTAACTCTAACCAAGCAAAAATTTTAGGGAATCCTGGTGAGATTGGTAGAATGTTTTGGGTTCCGACTTTGCAAGGTAATCAAAATGTCTTGCGGAATTTAGGGCAAAATTTTCGTCAACAACAGCAAGTTACCGATGCCAATCAGCTAGAGTACATAAAACAAAGACTGCGATTAATGGAGTTAGGTCACCGTCTAGTTGCGACAAACATCAACAGCGCTTCTCTAGCAAGTTTAATCCATTTAGGTTTTTCTACAACTCAGGCTAAAGAGATAGCTAATAGCCGTCATCTAAAGCCGTTTTATAACAGCAGTGAATTACTCACTTTGCCAGGCATAGATTTAGAAACATATATGCAACTAAGCGATCGCCTTGTCGTTGCTGAACCCCTTTCTATTGGTGGGTGGTTACTGCAAGCTTGCAGTTGGTTGGCATTGAGTGTACTGCTGCTGTTGAGTGGCTACGGTACGGATTTTTGGTTAGTATTTGGCGTTGGGGGAGTTGCGATCGCTTTCTTCGGCTTGCTATTTTGGCTAGTGGATCGCTATCGCCGCCTACTTCCCATAGCAATTATTCCCACATCCTACGAAACCGTTGCAATATTGGTAAGTTTTGGCATTTTAGAATTCTTCAGTTTACTGGCGATATTTCGCAATGCAGAACAACCGTGGCTAACACTGGGATGTCTTTTAATTATTATTGTCCCCTTACCTGTGGCTTTATTGATTCGACTTTACCAACAAGGTCGTTATCATGACTTGATGGATATTTCCTACTTTACAGAAGATGGTACTTTTCGGCAGTTACGATTGTTAATTGGACGTTTGCCAGTGATACCCAGAAATCAGATATTCCGCGAAAGATATATGCCCTTATTGTGCGATCGCCGTTGGAACTGGCTCAACTATTACGACTTTAGCCTCAATAACTTAGTGAGATTGGGATTTAACGACATTCGCCTGCGAGACGAACACTTGCCGGGTATCATCGCCACACTTGCATGGTATCAATGGAGTTTGGGTGTGCTTTACATCACATTGGTTTTGTGGACGCTTTCCCGCACGATTCCAGGATTGAACTTGCTGATTTATCTGAAGTAGCTTATCGCATAATCTTCACCACAATCGAGTGTTACATTGAACTTCATACGTTGTTAGCAAGCGACTCGTAGTTATTTGTGATTGTAACCTGCGAGCATTTAACTCAAAAAAGCAGCCGAACGATCGCCTACTCTCCTCATGTAGTTTCCAAACTCAGTTTAGGGATAAATCATCCCAACGCGATCGCTAAATGCAACCTCCTGCAATGTTAATGCATCGGTCTGCAATGTTAATGCCATGGCTGCATCGTTAATGCATCGGTCTGCAATGTTAATGCCATGGCCGCATTGTGAATACGACGGCTGGATTGATAATGCATTGGTCTGCATAAACTAATCTACCCTTTGCCTAACTTTGTTCTAAATCTTACTGTTATTTTTATAGTTTTATTGGGCACATTAAATATATACTTTAACACGTATGCATATATGCCGAACCAAGATATAACACGTCGTTTGCGCCTGAAAGTCATTAGTCAAGATGTTACCTCATTCCATGGTTTGCAAACCGTCAGCACCTACGATACAACTCGTGCTGATGCCTCTGTTGCAAACATACAGCAAGCTTATCAGTCTATGTTGGCACAGCAACAAGCTGAAACCGAGAAACTAGCTTTATACCGTGCTGCTGTCGATGCTGCCCGATTAGCAGAATGGGAATTTCACAATGCTGTATTAGCCATGAAAGAAGTTGTGCGCGGGCAATATGGATCGGATAGCGATCAAGCCCAAGCAATTGGACTGAAGAAAAAATCAAACCGCAAACGTCCCAGTCGTAAAAAGCCGATTGCGGTTGCAAGTTAATTAACTTACAAGTAGAAAGCGATCGCAAACTTTCTCTAAATGCGATCGCTAATGCAGTCTATTGCAACACAATATCACTCTAAAATTTCACAAGAGATCCAGACTCCTCTTTGCGAATACTTGGTTGCGGATAGTCTTCCTTGGTGAAGTAGTAGTAGCTGTAGGGTTCGTTTTGAGAAATCACACCATTCACTACTTGTCCTAGGACATTTTGACCAGATTTTTCCAAAAGTTCTTTAGCGAAAGCTGCATTAACCGCATCAACCACACCCGGACGAACTACCAATAAAACACCATCAGCCATTTGACCCAGAGTAGCAGCATCAGCCGCCATGTTTAATGAGGGAGCATCAACAATTACAAAGTCGTAGTTAGCAGCAAAAGTTTCCATCAACGCCGCCATTCGTTTCGAGTCCAACAGAGAAGCAGGACTAGGAGGCACTACCCCAGAAGTTAGAACATCCAAGTTATCCATCACATTTCTGATCGCTTTTTTGATTTCAGCCTGTCCCACAATCAAATTGCTCAAACCTTGACTATTCGTCAATCCCCAAATTTTATGCTGAGTTGGACGGTGCAAATCTCCATCTATCAGTAAGACTTTATGCTCTGTCTGAGCCATCGCTACAGCCAAATTAGTAGCTACTGTTGACTTACCTTCTTTGGGTACAGAACTGGTGACAACAATAACTTTTAACTCTTTATCGGCGCTCATAAATTTCAGATTCGCCCTTAGCATCCGATAAGCTTCACTCATTGGGGAACGAGGAATATCTCTAACAGCAATGTTTTGAATATCCAACTCCAGTTCTTCATAGCTGCGAATGGATTTTTTCGGCTTGTTAGCAACAGGAATTATGCCTAACAAAGTCAAGTCCAGTAATTCTTTAGCCTCATCAACAGTTTTAATTGATTTATCTCTTGCTTCTAAAACATACACACTTGCCAAAGCAGCCACACTAGACAATAGACCTGCAATCAAGTACAACATCTTCAGAGAAGTTACTGGCTCTTCTGGAACTTCCGCTGGAGATATCAGACTGGCATTACCTAGATTTTGATTTTCAGCTATCTCACTCTCTTGCAGCTTTTGAAGCAAAAGTGAGTAGGTAGATTGCGCGGCCTGAACTTTACGTTCTAACTGGCGCTGATATTGTTCTAATCTTGGCAAATTGTTGAGTCTTTGCTTGTAAGCAGTTTGTAATCTGAATAAAGTATTAGCTTGGCTTGCCAAACCTAAACGAGTTGACTCTAATTCCACAAGTTTTGCAGAGAGTTGTTGTTGCAACGCTCCCAATTGAAAATTTTGATTTTGTTGTGGTTGAGTTGTTCCTGCAACCATTGCTACTCGTTGTTGCAGCAGTTCATTTAAAGACTTTAATTTTTCCTGTAAATCGATGATTTGCGGATGGTCATCTTGCAAAACAGTGCGCCTAGCTGCTAATTGTGATTCTAGTTGTTGAATTTCTTTAAGAATATCTTGCACCCCTGTAGTTTGGCTGAGGGAAGTCCTCATTACTGCCTGCTGGGCATTCATACCCAATTGCTTGCGGATGGCTTGAGACTGTGCATCAACATTGGCTAGGTTATATTGGGCTGCACTAATTTGTTTTTGTAATTCTGCAATGATTCCTACTGCCTCATTTACCTCTTCTTGTAGAGAAACAACTTGGTACTTTTCTTTAAACCTTGCTAGTTCTGCTTCTGCTCGGCGAACAACTAATTCAGCATTTGGCACTTGTTTTTCTAGAAATTTGCGAGCTGCTGCTGCTTGAGCTCTATGAGCAGACACATTATGTTCTAGATAGATAGCCATTATGGTATTCACAACTTTTGCGGCTGTCTCTGGATTTATATCTTTATAAGAGATATCTATTACATCAGCTCCCTTAATTTCTTCTACCGTCAGTCGTTGCAAAAAAATCTTTGATTTTAAGGGCATTCCTTTATCGTCTTTCAGCTGAAGTGTGCTTAAAGTTTTGTTCACGACTGGAACAGAGTGGATAACTTCTGCCTCTGTATAGAGAGGATTACTTTTATCTTGGACTAATGGCTCTAACTTACCTATTTCTGTTCCTACACCTGTTAGAGAAGAAGTCGTATTTGTCCTTTGAAACTTTAATTTGCCTTCTGCTAAATAAGAAGGCCTTTTGAAAACTGCAACAATACTTAAAAGTACAAAAACAGATAGAAAAACACATGAAGCTGACAGCCAACGGCGCTTAATAATTAACCAATATTGTTTAAAGTTTTGAGATGATTCGATAGTTTTCATAAATACCTTCTATGTTTGTTGACTAATGACGATTGTAGAGACGCAATTAATCGCGTCTCTACTGACAATTGACAAAGACTTTTATGTTGCAAATACCCGTTTCAGAGTTTTAAGTATAATAACTAGATCGAAAACTAGACTGAATCGAGTAATGTATTCCATATTTAACTCTAATTTCCGAGGCATAATTTCATTGATATAAAAATGTTCTGAGTTATTCATGTCTTTTAGTAACTCACTTTCATTGTGGAATTTCATTGAAGCTAGATCGGTTATGCCTGGAAGTACCTCTAAAACTCGACGCTGCTCAGAAGTATACAAAGCAACATATTTGGGTACTTCAGGACGAGGACCTACTAAGCTCATTTCTCCTTTAATGACGTTAAATAGTTGAGGTAATTCGTCTAGCTTATACTTTCGCAAGAATCTACCACTTCGGGTAATTCTTTTATCGTTAGCAATTGTAATTTGTTTACCTATTTTCTCGGCACTCTGTATCATAGTACGGAACTTATAGATTTTAAATTCACGCCCAAAGCGTCCAATTCTAACTTGCCGAAAAAACACAGTTCCTGGAGAATCTAGCTTTATCCATATTGCAATGAAAAAAAATAAAGGCAACAAGATTGCAACACCAAGCAAGGAGAAAAATAAATCAAAAGCTCGTTTTGACATAATCACTTACTAGTTGGTAATTGATGAGTGCGAACGATCGACAAATTGCAGCGAGATAATACTAATTTGAAAAATGATTGTGACAACTGAAGTGAATACAAGCTTATAAATGAACTTTTTCACAATCCAAAATTTCAAATGGCATTATTTCTTGGAGTTACTCAAAGCAAAGTTTTTTTCACGACTTCAATGACACGGGTTTGGTCTACTTCAGACATTTTTGTATATATTGGTAAGCTGACTATGCGTTCGTAAGCATGGGAGGCGCAGGGAAATTTTTCTGAACGCAGGTTATATGTGTCGCGCCAATAGGGATGCAAGTGCAAAGGAATATAATGGACGCTACAACCAATGCCTTTAGCAGCCAACTGCTCAATGAAAGTGTTGCGGCTCACTTTTGCAGATTCATCCAAACGAATCACGTAGAGATGCCAGGAGTGAGTATCGCCATTGGCAGGTTTTGCTGGTAGATGTAAAGGCAAGTCAGCTAACTCTGTGTCATATCGCTTAGCGATCGCAACTCGTTGTTCTTGGAATAACCAGGCTTTCTTTAATTGATGAATACCTAAAGAAGCCGCCAAATCAGTCATGTTGTATTTAAAACCAGGGGCAACCACCTCGTAATACCAAGAAGGTTTGGTTGAGCTATAACGATCGAACACATCTCGACTGATGCCATGTAGCCGCATCACACGACAACGTCGGGCAACTTCCGGATTGCGAGTAACTAGCATTCCTCCTTCACCAGTTGCAATAGTTTTGGTGGCATAAAAACTATAGACTGTCGCATCGCTATCTAGGCTGCCAATTAATTTACCTTGGTAGGTTGTCGGTATGGCATGGGCAGCATCTTCAATCACTTTCAATCCATACTTGCGAGCGATCGCCAGAATTGGCTCCATGTTACAAGCAAGTCCGCCAAAATGCACGGGTATGATGGCTTTGGTTAAGGGAGTAATAGCTGCTGCAATTTTTAGCGGATCGATATTGAGAGTGACCGGATCGATGTCAACAAAGACTGGATTTGCTCCCAGATAGCGAATTACTTCCGCAGTCGCAGTAAATGTATGTGTTGTAGTGATGACTTCATCGCCATGACTAATGCCCAGTGCTTCTAAAGCTAAGTGTAATCCGGAAGTGGCAGAATTGACTGCGATCGCCTCGACTCTATGCCCAATAAATTCAGCAAAATCCTGTTCAAAACGTTTTGTTTTTGCTCCTGTAGTTAGCCAATTAGACCTTAAAGAGTCAACGACTTCCGCAATTTCTTCCTCTCCAATATCAGGCAATGCAAAAGGTAGAAATTTTTCCATAATAATTAGATTTTTATGTTCCACAACGTTTCTGAAAATAATTTTTAATTAAGATTTTTTAATCCAACATAAAGCATGAGTACGTAGAAATGGCATCATATTTAGTAAATAATAAAGATTCGGATGAATCTTAGTAATCCGGCGATTAATAGGGGGTGCTAATGTTAATCGCCATACTTTAATCTCCCCTTTGGGAAACAATTTATAAATTCGCTTAATAGGAACACCTCTAACATCGGGATTTTTAGGATTATTGAAAATAAAGTCATACCAAAGTATCCCTCCATTTGGTTTAATTAATGACCATATATAATTTGCTAAAGTTTGCTGAAAATTATCATCTAAGATTGAAGTAAAAACTGTTGCTTGTAAAATGACATCAAATGAATTTTTCTCTAATTTTAGTGTTGAAGCATCTCCAAGCAAAACCTGAGAGTCTTTTGGGAGTAAGTATCGTGCCCGCAGCGCGCGTTCTTCTAAAAGTTCATTTCCAATCAAATTTTCTGGTTGAAAACCTAAGGAGATCAACTGAAGTAAATTATCTCCGAAACCACAGCCAATCTCTAATACCCGTTTATCTCGAACAGGTGCTAAACCAGCCCAATGAATCCAGCGAATAAAAGCTCGCCGTTTTTCTTCATAAGTCATGTAACTATATGGATTCAAAGGCTCATATAACAAGTATTCTGGAAGTTGCTTAAATCGAGCATAACGCTGGCGAATGGCTTCAACTTCGCTATACATAAAACTTTCCTAATTTTATAAATAGTTGACTTCATTTCTAAATTTGTTTAGTTGATGTTGCTCTAAATGCGGTAATCCTAAAGCACGGTAGTAGATGTTTGTATAAGAATCAGCCACCTTTTTCAGACTGAAATTTTCCCGTACATGTATTCCACTACGAGTACCCATTAAGATTCTCTGGTCTTTAGACTTGAGAAGTTGCAGAATTGCTGTAGCTAAAGCTTTTGCATTTCGAGGAGGAACTAATAACCCATTCCAACCATCTTGCACGACATCCTTACAACCAGGTGTATTCGTTGTAATCAAGGGAAGTTCCATTGCACCAGCTTCTAACAAAACGCGTGACATACCCTCACGATAACTAGGTAAAACAAAGAGATCGCTCAAAGACAATAATGTAGATATATCATTACGAATACCCAGATAAGAAACAAATTTAGCTTGCTGTTGAACTGCCTCGATTGGCACTGCTTGTCGTCCTTCTGAGGAGAACGGGCCAATTAAAATAAACTTGACACCTTGCATTTGCTGGCAAACTATTTTAGCTGCATCAAGATATTCCATTACGCCTTTAGAAACAACAAGACGCGCAATCATAGTGACAACTAATTGTCTTTCTAAACCTAATTCTTGGCGTATGACTGCTAGTTGTTCGGGGTTGGGACGGTTTTTTATTAACTGTTCTATATCAATACCCGAACCCAAAACTAAATCATCACAGCCATCTTTGACCATCTTATGCTTGCGAAAATATTCGCGATCGTCAAGATTTTGAAATACTGTGATTCCTGCTGCCGCAGAAGCTTTTCTTTGCAAATATCGATATATAGGTCTGAGTGTCAGCGCTAATGGAGAATTAGAAGAGAAGATATAGCCCATCCCATTAATTGTACGCACTCTTCCGGGAATTTTAGCCTTCATTGCTACAATGGGTGTTATCATAGCTGGTTTAGTATCAAAACCATGAACGACATCTGGTTTATATTTACTAAATAAGTTGAAAAGTTGGGTGCGAGTCTGTATATCTGCTAGTGCGTTGATTTCCCGTTCTAGTGTGTATCGATAATATGGAATTTGATGGTTTGCAAAAGCATCGCCATTTTCAGACCCAACAGCTCCAACATTAAAACCTCTATCCCTAAGTGCTAACAACAGAGGAATGCGGAAACGTATATCTTCTCCACCAACATGCCAAATAGTTTTTGGTACAGTATTCATGTCATTTTAAACATCTGTAAATACAGAAAAAATTGCATGAAGTTTTGCCATTTTTATGAAATTTTTCTTAACTAACCTGAGCGCCTAAAGAAAGCGATCGCAATGGTATTTGCACTTTGTAGTAAGAACAATACCAAGCCACAAAACGTTCAATTCCTACCTCAATTGGAGTGCTAGGTTTGAAACCAACATCCCTAATCAGATCGTCGACATCTGCATAGGTAACGGGAACATCACCAAGTTGCAGCGGCAGCAAATTTTTTGCTGCTTTTATTCCCAAACTGTTTTCTAGCACTTCTATAAAATGCATTAATTCGACGGGTTGATTATTACCTATGTTGTAAATTTTATAAGGAGCCTTACTGGTTCCTGGGTCGGGTGTATCTCCTGACCAAGCAGTATTTGGTTGAGGTATTGTATCTATCACCCGGACAATACCCTCTACGATGTCGTCAATATAAGTAAAATCTCGACGCATTTTACCGTAATTAAAGACATCAATTGGCTGTTTTGCTAAAATTGCTTTAGTGAATAAAAACAGCGCCATATCTGGACGACCCCACGGGCCATAGACGGTAAAGAAGCGCAGTCCAGTTGTAGGTAAATTATACAAATGGCTATATGTATGAGCCATCAGCTCGTTGGCTTTTTTTGTAGCAGCATACAAACTAACTGGATGGTCTACGTTGTCGTGAACCGAAAAGGGCGTTTTGGTATTAGCACCGTAGACAGAACTAGAAGAAGCAAATACTAGATGCTTAACGCCTGAGTGACGACAACCCTCCAGAATGTTAGTAAAGCCTACCAAGTTGCTATCTATATATGCATGGGGATTCTTGAGTGAGTAGCGGACACCTGCTTGGGCTGCTAAGTTAACTACAATATCGAAGCGTTGTTCTGCAAACAGTTGTGCAATGCCTGCATTGTCTACTAAATCTAGTTTGTGAAAACTAAAGCCTGATTTGTCCTCTAATTGGGCTAAGCGTTCTTTTTTGAGGGAGACATCATAGTAGTCATTGAGATTATCTAGTCCCACAACCTCGTCACCTCTGGATAGTAGGCGTTGACTGAGATGAAACCCAATGAAGCCAGCAGCACCTGTGACTAAAACTTTAACCATGTATTTTCTCCTATAGACTTGAATAATGAATGTTGCTTGGCAGAGTCAGAGAATCAAAAACAGATTTGACATCTAACAAAACTCCTCCGGGACGCAGACAAGCAAGCAACTGTTCGCGAGACATGTCTAGGTAAGCTTGATGACTGACAGCCAAGACAATTCCATCTAGATTGGATAATTCTTGCCAGTCTGTAAGCTGGATACCATACTCTCGCTGAGCTTCGTGGCTATCAGCTAGCGGATCGTGTACGAGGGGATTAATCCCAAATTGACGCAACTCTGCAACGATATCGGGAACGCGACTGTTTCGGACATCAGACACATTTTCCTTAAAGGTTAGACCGAGAATTCCGATACGCGCTCCTTTGATAGATAGGTTAGCCTTGATTAAAAGCTTGACTAGATGCCGGCCAATATGGATTCCCATACTGTCATTGATCCGACGACCAGCAAGCATAACTTCAGGATGGTATCCGAGTTCTTCTGCTTTGGTAGTTAAATAATAAGGGTCAACACCAATGCAGTGACCGCCGACAAGTCCTGGAGTGAATGGCAAAAAGTTCCATTTGGTTCTTGCTGCTGCTAATACATCGTGAGTGCGGATATTGAGGCGATCGCAAATTAATGCTAACTCGTTCATTAAGGCAATATTCAAGTCTCGCTGAGTATTTTCAATCGCTTTGGCTGCCTCAGCTACTTTAATGGAGGAAGCGCGATACACACCAGCATCAATAATAGTTCCGTAAACTCTCGCCACCTTTTCTAAGGTTTCAGCATCTTCCCCAGCTACAACTTTCACAATCTTTTCTAGAGTATGAGCCTTGTCACCCGGATTAATTCTTTCTGGAGAGTAACCAAGTTTGAAATCAACACCCTGCTGTAAGCCTGATACTTTTGCCAGAGTAGGGCCGCAGATTTCTTCTGTCACCCCTGGATAAACAGTAGATTCATAGACTACTGTCGCTCCAGGTTGTAATACTTTACCGACTAATTCCGATGCTTTAATCAGGTAGGACAAGTCTGGTCGATGGTTGCGGTCAACAGGGGTTGGGACTGCAACTACAAAAAAGTTGCTATCTACTAAGTCGTATGGTTCTGAAACGATATTCAGAGTCGTGTTTATTAACTCCTCTTGGGAGATTTCACCTGTAGTATCGATGCCTTGTCTTAAATTTGTAACTTTCTCGACGTTGACATCAAACCCAACAGTGTAGGGGAATTTTTTGGCAAATGCTAAGGCTACAGGTAAGCCAACGTAACCCAAACCGATAACTGCAATGCGATCGCTCATATCTTAGAAGTGTAATCAGAGTAGAGATTAATGTTTGACTTAATTCAATTTGCTCAAAGATGTGGGCTTTAAAATTTAAAAAGTATTGTGGAAATGAAGGGTGCAGTCGCTACTTCCAGAGCTATCTATACGAATGTAAGTCTGATTGGATAACGCTAATCGATTAATTTTGTCACATATTTAATCTGATTATGCTGATATTAGGAATAACAAAAATCAGCTTATAAACGATATTTTTCCTTTAATCAAACTAACATTTTTTCAAATCAACAACAGTATTTTTATATTGGCATTTGGCATACATTATTGTTTTTACTGTTGTTGAACACTTAAACAATTTAACAGTCAATATCAAGGAATAGATGCCACTTTGGCAATAGTTTTAGATATTAATTTCAATTCATTAAATATCTACTCTAAAGTTAAACAAACAATTGCACAACCAAAAATATGACGTTTTTCAGACTACTCCTTGGTATCTGAATACGAATTTGAAAGATTAATATTTTCCCCGAACTGGGTAAAATTAAGGCTGGTTAGGCTTCCTGGTCGATTGGTTTTCCCAATTCATTCTTAAGTAGATTATTGAGAGATGAACATCATCATTTAACAATTAATACTTTTCTTCTAACCATGCTTGAAACATCAGTACATTCCAAAGAATGTATTGCCAGTCTTTTTCACCTGTAATATGCTCTGCCCACTTTTGTCGAATCGGCTGTGGATTAAAAAACCCTTCTTGCTTTAGCCGATGTTCATCCAGTAATGCTTCTGCCCAATTTCGTAAAGGGCCGCGTAACCAACTATCAATCGGGACGCTAAACCCCTTTTTGGGACGCTCAATCAAGTGTTTAGGCACGTATTTATATAAAACTTGACGTAATAGCCACTTGCCTTGGTTGTTACGAATTTTCATAGAAAGTGGTATACGCCAAGCGAATTCTACTACTCGACGATCCAATAGTGGTACGCGAGCTTCTAAACTCATACCCATACTGGCTCGATCGACTTTCACAAGGATATCATCAGGTAAATAGCTCACAGTATCGAGGTACATCATACGTTGAGTAAAGTCGGTTAACTCTGTCCAATGTTGGCGATCGCTGAAGCCTGTTGGAGGTTCTAAACCACCTACTACTACTGTTTCTGGTTCTTGACAGTGAGAGATCAACTTTGTGTAGATAGCATCGGCATGAGGAAGTTTCAAAATCTCAGCGATTGTCTGTAATTTATTCCCCAAAGTCGATTGTTTGAGTTTAGCTAATGATAAGCTTGTCAGGGCATGTGCAGCATTCTTGCGTAGCATTGGAGGTATCCAACCGATTGTCTGCCAAATGTTGCGAGCTTTGAAATAACGCTTATATCCTGCAAATAGTTCATCCCCACCATCGCCAGAAAGACTGACTGTCACATATTGTTTAGCAAGCTGAGATACCAGAAAAGTAGGCACTTGAGATGAGTCGGAAAAAGGTTCGTCGTACAAAATCGGTAGCTTGGGGATGACTTGCAGTGCTTCTTCTGGGGTGACATAAAGTTCTGTATGGTCTGTACTTAAATGCTTTGCCACCGCCTTGGCATACTGTGCTTCGTTATAGTCATCTTCATGAAAGCCAATAGAGAATGTTTTCACTGGTTGGCTACTTTGAGCTTGCATCAGGGCTACTACTGTTGAAGAGTCAACTCCCCCAGATATAAAAGCACCCAATGGTACATCTGCAACCATTCTTAGACCTACTGCTTCCAATAGCAGGGTTTCTAGTTGAGCTACTGCTTCCAAGTCTGAACCGTTAAATGGTTCTGCAATCCCTAACTCTGCAACTTCTTTTACAGACCAGTAGGTTACAGGATTGGGATGAACTTGGCTACCATTCCAGGTAAGGACTGTAGCTGGTGGTAATTTATAGATGTCTTGGTAGATAGAATATGGTGTGGGAACGTAGCCATGCCGTAGGAACAATGTTAAAGCATCGCGATTAATTTTTGCTTTAAAAGCAGGATGGGCTTTTAGAGCTTTTAACTCTGAGCTAAATAAAAAGGTTTGACCAATCCAGCCGTAATAAAGAGGCTTTTCACCTAAGCGATCGCGTCCTAAATGCAAAAGCTGCTCTTGACGATCCCACAGGGCAAAAGCAAACATGCCATTGTAGCGCTTGATTGCCCCATCTACTCCCCATTGGCTAAAGCTAGCCAGCATTACCTCTGTATCAGAATGACCTCGAAAATGATGTCCCAATGATTCAAGTTGAGACCGTAGTTCTAGAAAATTATAAATCTCGCCGTTAAACACAATGACATAGCGATCGTTAGCCGATAGCATGGGCTGATGCCCTTCTGGTGAAAGGTCTACAATCGCTAGTCGTCGATGTCCCAAGGCAATCCCTGCCGATTCATCTACCCAAATTCCTCCATCATCTGGGCCGCGATGAATTAGTGTATCTGACATCTGCCTGACTATTGCTTGCATGATGTCATCAGAAGTTTGTCGAGAAGAATCCAAAAAACCAGTAATCCCACACATAAACTAATGCTTATATCTATACATCCGGAAACTGCCGATCGCTAAAAAAAGAGGGAGCAAAAACTTTAAATACTCAGTAATTTTCAACAATTGCAAAAAAGATGCACTGTTAATGCGATCGACTCGATCTGCAAAATTATCAATTCTTGTGACTACAGTATTCACCCACTTCTCGGTTTCAGGACGGAATTTGTAAGTTTCAAATGTCAGAGCTTTGTCCCTACTTAATTCTTCCAAGCTAACAACGCGATCGTTCTTGATGGGTACAACTTCCATATCAGCATCATACATATGCCAGTCATCGTTATACCAAGCCTCCATGACCACATGACCATTTAAATGGACTAAGCGAGCGGGTATTCTTGCTCTTTCGGCTAATTTTATGAGAACGAAAGATACTTGACTGCAAAAGCCTGAGTGTCCATACTTCAACAGATGATCGACGTTGTAATGAACTTTGAAATTATGGTCTATAAAGCCGATACTCCATAAAATCGAATTACTAAATAGCGTATGCTGCGCGTCGCGATCGCCATGCGTGAATCGACAGGCGGTTACTTCGTAAAGAACTTGCATTGCATCATGTGGTGTTAGTTGCTCTAATGGTCGTTGCGATCGTGTTTGCGCTTCTGCATAGAGAGCATTAAGACTAGGTGTTTTTTTTGCCAGATGAGGGTCAAAGCACTCCCAAGAACGAGCTGGAGTATTTCTGTAGTTTCCCAGGGATGTCCATTGCCCTAAACTAGCAATTCCTAATAGACTTACACCAATGGAAATTAATGAAATAGATAAAATATTCCATTGATAGACCCTAAAACTTTTCACTTCAGTATCTCCGAATAGATTGCCTCGTATCGATTTACAACAGCTTCCAACGAAAAGTTCTCTACCACTCGCTGCCGTGCCGACATTCCCAGCTTTTGCCGTTGCTCGCTGTCCATCATTAGTAATTCTTGCCATGCATTTGCAAGTGCCTCAGAATTCTTTGGAGGTACTATCCGTCCAGTATCTGCCACAATCCAGCCAGAATCTCCCACGTCAGTCACGACACAAGGCACACCACAAGACATTGCCTCTCCTATAATCAGAGGCCATCCTTCACCATAGGCAGAAGAAGAAGAAGCAATATCTAAAGCTGCGGTCAAGCGAGGTATGTCTGTGCGTTCTCCAAGCAAGTGAACTCGATCGATAATTCCTAACTCTTGAATTAATTGATACAAAATCTGATTCTCTAAAGTAACCTCCGTTCCAATTAGCAGAAAGTTTGTATCTGGATAGTTTTTCAGTAAGATTGCAGCAGCTTGGAGAAAATTAGCGTGGTCTTTCATTGGATGATAACGACAAATCAATCCAATCAAAAAGGTATTTTCAGATAAACCTAACTCTTTGCGAACAGTCAATCTAGCTTCAACTGATGGTTTGAATACTGAAGTATCAGTTCCATTAGGAATTACACAGCTATTTTGGTTAGAATAGCCCAAGTTTTCATGCTGTAATTTACCAATTTGAGAAACATACATAATCTTGCTAGGAGCTTTGGAAATTCCAGCACATAATTTAATAACAGTTGCTGTCATTTTTTTCGTCAGACCTAATGAGTAAATTGAACTATGAATACTCCATAAAACTGGTATTTTGGTAAAACTTAAATAACTAACTAATTGAGCGGCTAAATTGCCATGATACATCCAGCCTTGGATTAGATTTGGTTTGAGTTTACGAACTATGTGAATAATTCGCCAAATGGAAGCTGGTGTCGGTGGCATTCCTTTTTTAATACCAATGGTATAAATAGGTATATCCAAGGCTTCAATTTTATCGCCCAATCTCCCATAATCCATTAGAGAGATTACAACTGGACTAAAATACTCTCGGTTGATTTTAGAAAGTATCCTATAAAGAATTATTTCAGCGCCGCCAGTTGACAGTCCAGTAGTAATATAAACAATCAAAACTCTACTCATGTTCAGATCTCCATTGTCCTTCTGCAAGTCCTAACATCAGCGACCAAATAATAACCTGCTTTGGCTGATAAAAAGTAAAATCAGCACTTTGGCATATTAGAAAAGAAGCAAAAATAAAGAATGCTGGATAACAGTTGTTTTTAAATGTCTGCCATACTCTTTTGAACATGTAATAGAAGATAAATAGAGAAAAAATACCAAGTCCAAAACCATACTCTATAAAAATATTGTGGAAATGTTCTGGTGATTGAAGTTGTCCATAACTATCGACAAATACAATATTTGCAGATTTGATTAAAGAAGGTGTGGCATTAAATCCAATCCCCAAGATTGGAATGCGTTCAGATTGCAATAACCTCAGAGCATTATCCCAGATAAATTCTCTGGAATTTAGAGTAGAAATTTCATCTATATTAGTGCGGTTAGCAATCAAAGATGTATATAAATCTCCACCATAGTTAAGCAAGATAACAACAAAAATGGATGTCAAAATTGCAATTATAGTATAATATTTTATTTTTTTCGCCAATGATAGTTTTCTTGAATATATTAAAAATAATATAAGGCTCACTAAAACTGATGTTCTACTAAAGGTTAAAAATAAATAAATTATAGAAATGACTATTATTAGCTTATATTTTCTCATCAATGCAATTAAGCAAACTATACTTGCTACTTGACTGGAACTTGCTACAGTCATTCCCGCAGCATAAATTCTATTCAACTCTCCCAATTGTTGTTGGGCAACGAATATGCTACTCAATACTAAAATAATGAATAAAACGATTAACACACTCTCACTTGTCTGAGCGCCGAGGCGATAAACAAGCCCCTTAGCTAAATAAAAAACTAGGATAAATCTGAGTAGATAAACTAGAGTATCTATGATATAGCGATCGCCCAGTTCAAGAGCATCGAAGAAACTCAATGAGATGATGAATGTTAAAGTTACTATAAATAGAAAATCTTGCTTGTCAATTAAAATTAAACCTGACAAAAAACAAATCCCAATAGAAAATATAAGTAAAAGATCGTACCAGCCTAGAAATGCTTCATGCCACAACTTATTGATGAAGATCGCACCTTCATCTGGGAAGATCTGTGTACTACGGAGACTCATGTAAGCAACTAGAGAAAATATTGGAAATGGAGCTAATTTTAAACATTTACTAAACCTTTCCCAAAGTGAAACTGATTGATTTGAGTGATTATCGTTTATTTCATTATTTACGATCATATTTTGCCTGAATGATTTAATTAACACTCTATATAAATAAACTTCTATTTTGAAGCCCGGATTTTGGCTAAAAAACTTTGATAATTGTGAATTTAAACTTGCTAATAATCACAAGAAATTGGTTTTGACTTTATCCTAGTTAGCTTTACTAAGCTGTTCCACATTTAACTTACATATATAATCATGTAGACTGTCAAATACTCTCAGAATTGACTATACAAAGAAAATGTGTTTCAGCTTAGTTTCTTATTTATATATTTTTTTCATCTCTCATATTTTTTGCTCTTTTTATCATCTTTTCAATGCTGAAGCCTAAAGGCTTTTTATTCTTTATCTTTTTTTGAGCTGAGCGAATTGCTTCTTCAACTCCAGAGGCTATTTTGTTCTTCCACCAATTTGTTTGCTCGCTATAACACCAAACATACTCGTCTGAAGTCGCTAGCGCATAGTATGTGTTGTGTTCAAGCCATTTTGCTCTTTGCTGTGGAGTCAGGTAATAACTAATAAATGATTTTTGAGGTTGGCGTAAAGCGAATAATTCGTCTATGTAGACAGCTTGGCCTACCTGAACTTGACGGGTGTATTTTGTCTTATTTTTAGGATCTACCAATGCCAATGCTAATTCTCGGATTAAATTATATCCCCAGAAAAAATCCTTCTTACTTTCACTGTAATAAGCATCTTCGTTACCATCAATAATTAGCGTCTTTGGGTCAACTGCATCCAACATACCGTTAACAAATGCTGGAAAAAGTCCATAATTGTTTTTAGAAAAATCAGGCAGACTCTCACGATCTAATTCTACGAATTGGCTCAACTGAAATAAGGTGAGAAGTTTAATGCCTGGTAGTTCTTGTTGGATAGCTTGAATAAACTGTGCGCCTCGCTTACGTACTTGTTGCTTGTATTCCTCAAAAGATTTCTCCTTAGCCTGAGGAAGACTTGGATAGAGCCATGGATTTGCACCATAAGGTTCATAGGTTTCTGGATCGAAAGCAATGCCTACTAATCGTCCATTATGTGCCGTTTTTGCAAAAAGACGAAGATTATATTCTGATGCTTTCCAATCACTCTCGCTAAACCAATCCCAGCCTTTGTCTGTTGTTGCCCACATTACCAAGAAATTATCGGTAAACTTAGAAAATTTAGTTGTTTTAAGACTTTCTATATCTTGAGTAAAATCTTTGGAATTATAAGGCTCGTGTAAGAAAACTTTCTTTCCTGCTTTCAGACGAATAATAACACCATCAAATGGACGTTTTTCCATTTGTTGAATATTTTTATTCAGAAAAGAAGGATTTGGTGCATCCCAGCCATAGTGAATAAATTTATTGAGTTTTTGTTTAGGTTGTGCAACTGCAAAACAAAAGTAGAACATTGTTATACACAAAGCAAGTGCTAACACTCTATAAAATCGTTGCATGGAATATCTTATTCTCAACATAGATTCCTTTTTACATCTGATTTTTTGTGTTTACATCGATTTTTGTGATTTAGAAATGGAATCACAAAATAAGCTGAGAAAAGCAGCTTCGGTTTTAATAACTAATTGTTGTACTGAAAACTGTTTAACAATTCTCTGCCGAATATGTGCTCTATTGAAATTATTCGCGCCAAGATTTTCTATTAATTTCTTCATAGCATTTTTTAATGCCTCTGGATTTTTAGGTGGTACAACTATGCCTGTATCACCAACAATCCAAGCAGAATCGCCTACATCTGTTACTACACAAGGTATGTCACAGGCCATCGCTTCTCCAATTACATTAGAAAATCCTTCAGTATAAGATGAAGAAACAGCTATATTTAGAGCATTATGTACCGCAGGCATGTCTGCACGTCCTCCTGCCCAGATAATTTTCTCAGAGATGCTTAATTCTTCAGCCATCTGACAAAGTTCTCGTGCATAGTTTTCTGGGCCACTACCTACACAAACAAAACGCACATCTTGCCTTTCTTTACACAGTAATGCCGCTGCTTTTAGAAACGTAGCATGGTCTTTCCTTAGATCTAGCCGTCCCACTAAACCGATTAGAATCGTATCTTCTAAAATTCCCCATTCCATTCGTACTTTTGTCCGAGTTTCTCGATCGGGCTTAAATCGATCGATATCAATACCATTAGGGATTACCATCATCTTGGCGGCGGTGAATCCCTGATTTAGATAATATATTTGACCAGCATGAGAATTGATAATAATCAGATCGGTAAAGCATGATAAAAATCTCTCTAATTGAAAGATGATATATGCCAGCCAATCAGAAACTTGACGATCCATGTAGGATTCGCGTATTCCCCAAATCATTTTGGTCTTAGGCAAAAAAGGCTTTAATAATATAGTCAGTAAATTTGATTCTGCAAGATATCCATGTAACACATGAGGATGTATGTGTTTAAGATGCTGAACAAGTGACCAAAAGAAACTAAATAAATGCCAACGTCCCCGTTTTTCTAAACAGATGGCAGGTATATTACTATCTTTTAAATCTTTCTCTAATGCCCCACCAGGGTAAAAATATAAAACGCTGACATCAAAACCTTGTTGCTTTAAACCTTTTACTAGCGTCACTAATTGTCTTTGGGCACCGCCAAAGTTCAGATTACGAATGAGAAAAGTAATTCTATGCATTTTGATTAATGAATTATACAAAATATCTAAAGTAGTTCAAAAGAGTTTTGTGTTTGCTTAATTAAAGTCGGGTTAGCCTATCCTAGCCATATTCATAATTAGTTACTTTTTTAGTAATTAGAATTGGCTATGTTATCTTCCTAATTCAGGCTTATGGACATTAGTAACGACTTGCCAAATTTTTTCATGAATAACTTGAGTTAATAATTCTTCCCACATTCCCATTACCTTTTCTAAATTGAATCGTTCGGTCACTTCTGGCGCACGAGCTGCTAAACATTTCCGCTCTTCTTCATTAGATATTAGTTGTTCCATTGCTGCGGCTAATGCTGACACATCTTCATTGGGTACTAAGATGCCATCTATCCCATCACGAATAATCTCTCTTGGTCCACTAGGGCAATCTGTAGAAATAACTGGTAATCCACAGGCCATCGCTTCACAAAGGGCGTTAGGAAAACCCTCAAAGCGAGAGGACATGATAAAAATGTCTGCTTGCTTGAGAAATTCATAGGGATTATTGACTGCTCCAGGAAGATAAACGCGATCGCTCAGTCCCAATTGCTCGCACAATGATTCCAGATCCGGGCGCAACGAGCCTTCTCCTAAAATGGTTAATGTCCAATCTGGATAACAATTTTTTAGTTTTGCAAAGGCTTGTAGCAATAAATCAAAGCCTTTTGCTCTGACTAAACGTCCCACAGCAATGAGCGATCGCTCTTTTAAGAGGTTGCGCGATAACTCTTTTTCTATAGGCGGTAATAAAACCATGTTAGGGATAATACAACCACTAGCTTGAACTTTAGACGAAAAATAATCTCTTGCTCTCTTAGTCTGAAAAACGATGCGATCTGCAAATGGATAAGTCCATTGCCGTAGTTGTTTCCAACTCCTACTTATAGAAATTTTTAGTGGATCGTTACGTTCAGACACTACTACTGGTATTTGCAATCCTCGAGTCGCTAGTAAAACTAGCACGTTTGTCGTAGACATAAAGCTAATTACAGCATCTGGTTTGCTGTTAATAATTGCATCTCGTAGTCTTCCAATACGCTTCAAATTATTCCAGACACCAATAATTGCATTGGCAGAATCTTTATTTATGCCTAATGTCAGATAAGAAACACAGGTATCTAGATAAAATTCGTTATTTTTTTGACTCTCAAATGTCAATAGAGTAATTTGCCATCCTTTCGCTACCCAGTAGTTTGCCATGATTGACATTACACGTTCAGCACCACCATAGGTTAGAGAAGAAATAATCAGTGTTAATCTCATTTGGAAGTTAAATTTATTTTGCAAAATGACGATTTTTTAATTTCTGATTTGCACTATATGTTAAAAATAAGAAGGAAAAAATGTAAACGCAGGTTGTTGATAAAGCGATACCTGCAACACCCCACCAGTTCATAAATAAATAGTTTAAAAATATATTTATGATTAAATTACAAGCAGAACCCCACATCAATATATAGCTAACTTGCATTGCGGAAATTAAACGTACTACCAAAATACTTGCTATATAAAAAGGTATTTGTAGAGCAAAAAAATTTTGGATTTGAGCTACTAAATGTGTATCGTTAGCTGTAAACGAACCTCTTTGGAAAAGTACCTGAACTATCAACTCAGAAAACACAAGCAAGAATGCTGTCAGTATCGTAGTAGCGATCAAGATCGACTGCATATACTGCTTCAGCGTCCGACGTACACCTGTCCAGTCGTTACTGGCTACCATTTTGGAAAAATAGGGAATTACAGCAGTGCTTAATGCTGTAGTAGCTAGAGTTATCGGCAAGGCAATCACCTTGTTACCGTAATTCAGTGCCGCTACGCTACCAGCCGGCAACATCGCTGCCATAGATTGATCGACTAAAGTTGTACTACACATTAAAAAACTCCCTGCAATCATGGGGAAATATTGACCTACAACCTGACGCAGGTGAGTATCAAACCCATACCATTTTGGCCACCAGGAAATGTTTTGTCGGTGTAGTGCTATTCCTAAAAGAGTTATTTCTAGTACGGCACCGCAGACTAGCCCTACTGCTAAAGCAAAAATGCCCCAAGACTTGAGCATCAACAGCAATATGACGCTAACAGTTGGAGTCAGAATTGGTGACAAAGCTGCTAATGCAAAACGCTCTCCTGCATTCAATACAGCACTCCAAATGATAATAATCCCATTTAGCAGCACAAGAGGCGCGATCGCATAGAGCAGATGAAAAGTCATCTCTAACTTTTCAGGACTAAAGCCAGTTGCAATATATGGTAAGTAGATAGGTGCAGTGACTACCATCAATATCGTCGTGATTCCTAGTAGTCCTAACCCACTGACTGTAGCTCCAGAAAAAAGTCTTTGAGCAGCTTTTTTGCCTTCTTGCTCTCGTACCTTCATATAAGTAGGTATGAGAGCGCTATTAAAAGAACCAGCGATTACATTGATGATAAAAGAAGGAACTAGTAAGGCAATTAAATAAGCATCTACGTCGTCTCCAGTGCCAAACCTTTGGGCAACCACTAATTCTTTACCCATCGCTGCCACTTTAACCAATGCTGTCAATAAACCAACTATCATAGCTGCGCCAAAAATTTGGCGATTGATAGAGCTACTTGTTAGCTTCTTCCATAAATCAACTAAGCTTTGCAAACGCCACATTTCCATACTGCTGTTCAGAAAATTACTTTAAAACACCTGCATCCAAGCCTGGATAGTTATTGCTAATAATCTCACTATCACTGAACCTAAGCAGCTTGTTAGACTAACCACCCCAAGGTATGCGTGGTAAGGGTAATTTAGATAAACTCATATATATCTTCAGCAAGTGTAAATATAGCTTGCCCTTTATAGTAATGCCATTAATGCAATTGAAATTCTTGACAACTTCTCCACCAAATTTCTCTTTAAATTCATTAATACCTAGTTTTTGGCGGTCTGTATTTCCAGTATACCAGCCTCCAAAATCATAAATCCCGATTCCAGAATTTTTAAATCTCAATATATCCTGCCAGTGATGGTAACGATTTGCCCGTCCGATAAGTGATTGATAAGACGTGTTTTCGCTATTTTTAATAGATGCAGAATGCAAAAGAAAAGCTCTATTTTTATGAACATAGTAAACATGCCAAACCAGAGGGCTACCGTCTTTTAACTTCACATGTGAAATGTCAATCAAGCCAGCATCTGCGCGTTTTCTTAACCAGCTTCTATCAATCTTAACCAACCCTTTTTGTGTAGCAAATAAATCATAAAAATCAGAAAATCTATTGAGAAGGTCAGAGTTCACATTATCCCAATACTCATAAGCAATTTCATCTTTTTGCTCTGCTCGTCTAATTTTGTATCTGTCATTACTACTGATATTTTGCCAGAGTTCCTGTTGACTTTTAGTTAGATCTATCAATCTTGTTTGCACTTCATTAGATTGAGCGCCGGCAATTGGATATTTCCATTGTTTGTAATAGATTACGTCTACATTATTTAATTCTTTTGGTTCTTCATCAAACCAAACTTCTCCCACTGAGAAAATCAATTTTCTTTTGAGAATTAGCATACATTTATTTCCTTTCAGATTTAAATCAAATTTAAACAGCTCGCAATGGATTCACCAGTGTTTAAATTTGAACGGGTAAATATGAATCTGACAATTGTTTATTTAACAACTAGTTTTTAGCTTTTTAAGCCACAGTGCTAGTCTTGAATTTGAATTTAAAGCTAATTGAGTACTCCTTCCATCCACACAGGCTATCCATTTATTATTATCAATCTGGTGAGGATCGATATTGTGCATACCGACTTTATTCCAACCATATCCACTTGCCTTAATAATTGGATTGCTTTTTACTGCTTTTTCTTGATAATTTGCTGTTGTTAGCTCTGTGATTTCAAATGCCAGAACTTGTTTGCCATAGATATACTCACAATCCTGGGTATATCTAAAAATTTTCTCATTGAATACTATAGTTCGACCTCCTGGTCTAGCTATTTTTGCATTTCCCTTAATAACAGGACTCTGAGGATGTTCAATCCAAGGGCCAGTGGGTTGCTGAGAATAGTAGAGACGTAGAATATTTCTTTTTGCTGCTGTTGCTGTAAACAGCCACCATAAATCATTATGTTGAAAAATTGTAGGATCTACAAAATCTTCTCCAGATAGTAAAGTTTTACAGAATGTCCATTGTGTTGGAAAACTAGTTGCTTTGTATAAACGAACCGAACTTGCTTGAGCAGTTTCTGGAATCATATAGTACTCATGATTCCATTTAAAGACATATGGATAAGACAAATGAAATGGTTCTTCAAGTACGATTTTTTGATAATTCCAATTAAGACAATCTTTGCTAGTTGCTAATCCGATATCTCCTTTATTAGTACGAGCATTCAGAACTTCAAAAAACATATACCAAGTGTCATTTTCGTGAAGCATGAATGGATCGGCAACAAATTCTGCTGGCACATCTGTTACATGTTTAGCAGTCAAAATCGGATTCTTTATACTTTTGGGGGAAACCAAGTTTAAAGGAGATTCACCCGTGTAAATTGCAATTGACCACTCTGAGTCTATATTGATAATTTTTTTGACTAACTTCTTCATGAAATTTGTTCCTTGCATAATAATTTTCCTCACTTAAGGTTATCTATTTACAACTGAAGTCTCAATTTCTGGTAAGTACTTTTTAGGAATACTGTTACCTTTTAATCCATCTACTTGAGGATTCACTGTTGAATAATCAGGGGTATATCCAGTGATTAGTTGCTCAAGCAAAAATAGAATAGACATGGAATCATTGTAGGCTGCTGCTTTACACAAATCTTCTACAACGACAATTAGATTTTTGGGGATAATGCGGCTAGCATTTTTGACAACAAACAGTTTCTCATGTTGGGTTGGTTCGTATTCCTCTCCTTGAATAAACAGTTCTTCAAATAATTTTTCCCCTGGTCGTAATCCTGTAAACACAATATCAATGTCTTTGTTGACTTCATATCCTGAAAGGCGAATTAATTCTTGTGCTAAATCAACAATTTTCACAGGTTCGCCCATATTCAGCATTAAAACCTCACCACTATGACCAAGTACTCCAGCCTGTAAAACAAGCTGTACAGCTTCCGGAATGGTCATGAAATAACGACAGATATCAGGATGAGTAACGGTTACTGGGCCACCTGTAGCAATTTGTTTTTTAAAAGTGGGAACGACACTACCACGACTACCCAAAACATTGCCAAAACGCACGGTGACATAATGCTTTCCACTTTCTTTTGCAGCTTGTAGCACCAACATTTCAGCAACTCTTTTACTAGCCCCCATCACATTGGTGGGATTAACTGCTTTGTCTGTGGAGATCATCACAAAATGTTTGACATCGTATTCCAGTGCTAGTTCTAGTAAATTTTTTGTCCCGATGACATTGTTAGTGATTGCTTCTGGTGGATTTAATTCCATTAACGGGACGTGTTTATGAGCCGCAGCGTGAAAAATTACATCAGGTTGGAATCGCTCAAAAGCATGTTTTAATCGAGAACGAAAGCGAATATCAGCAATAAAGGTGTAAATATGAGGGGTATTGCTTTGCGCTTTGCCATCTTTGTTGAGTAATTGGATAAGTTGTTCTAGTTCTTGTTGGATATTGAACACAGAATTTTCTCCATGTCCAATAAGTATGATTCTGGCAGGCTGAGATTTGAAAATTTGACGGGAAAGTTCGCTACCAATTGACCCACCCGAACCTGTGATGAGTACTGTTTTGCCGTTGATAAACTGAGATACTCGCTCAATATCGGTCTGTACTGGTTCTCGTCTAAGCAAGTCCTCTATCCTGACATCCCGAATACTGTCTACCCGCACACGACCATTAAGAATTTCATGTATTCCAGGTAAAGTGCTAGTTTGCACTCCAGTAGCTTTGCAAATATCTACAATTTCCCGAATGACTTTCCCCGTCACTGTAGGCATTGCAATGATCGCTTTCTGGATATGCAGAGATTGTACCCATTTAGGAATTTGGTAGCGATCGCCTAGTACAGGAATCCCACGAATACGTGCGTTTAATTTTCGAGGATCGTCATCAATGAAGGCAACTGGATAAAGTCCCAGTTGGGGATTTCTTTGCATTTCTTGGAGGAGAGAAACTCCGGCACTACCAGCACCGATAATTAGCACTCTCTCTTGTGAGTTAAATACTGGTTGTCGTTGACTGACTCTTTCCACAGCCCGAACACTGAAACGAAGTGCCCCAATGAAAATACACGACAATAACCCATCAATAAATGGTAGCGATCGCGGCAGTGTATCTATAAATGGAAATTGATTTAGTATGTTTGTCAGAATATCAAATAGCATGATTTGGATGACTACTGCACCCACCATCAACATAGCTATATATATCAGTTCCTCAATACTGGCATACCGCCAGTAACGCCTATAAAAACCAAAACTGGAAAATACACTTAATTTAACTATTAAAAATAGTGTTGTTGCAATTGCTAATTCTAATATATATGCTTGGAGATCCAGATCGCCATCTAAACGTAGAAGCAAAGCTAATAAAGGTGTGATTGAGAAAATAATCATATCAACAATGAATAAATGACTATTTCTCAGTTTTAGCAATTTGCTCAATAAACTATTAATCATTTTTTTCCTGATTACATTAGGAATAAAAGATAAGAGATTCACCACTGTAAAAACCTCCATGGCAATCTACAGAATTATCTCATTTGTAAATAAAGTCCATTTTCGGGAAGGACTGTCAAATCTCATCCATTAGCTAAAGATGGTATTTATCATGTCTGATTGACTTTATTAGAGACTTGAAATTGAGGCAATTTTAGGCGGTTTTTTGATTAATTAACTTTAGATGCAACTACAAATTGCCTAAGATACACATTTACTTAGTCTAGAAATAGATATAGGTAATCTTATGTTTTAAAAAAGAAAATTACCTATTACCAAAAATATTTAGTATGTGGCAAATAATTAGTTTAAAGCCACAGACAAACAACTGCGATCCAACATACATACCTCTGGCTTTTGACGCTGGAGAGGATTTATATCCTAGCCACGAGATTTACTTAAGATGCAGTTTACAACATTATTGTAGGGACTATTTTTATCGATATCTAAGATTAATGAAGTAATTCTTTAACTATTACCTTTGACCTTAATACTTATAGGTATAGATTAAAAAATTACTCATTGATACTAACATAATCTTGTATCAATATTCCCGTAAGACTTGCAATGATTTATTTGGTTAATAAGTGATGCTGTTATCTCTATGTAAAAAACAGACATCAATTTTAAAAAAAAGCACCCTTTCATAACATGACCTTTGTAATTGATCGCAGTTAAAGTAATTTATTCATCAAAATTTCATGAATCTCTGATTGAGAAATACCATTTTGACTAATTATTTACTTTTGCTGCACAAGCGATACACCAATTGTTTTCACAACCTAACACTTAAAGTCAAGTAATAAACACTAACATGCTTATTACCAACCATAGTGTTGTTATTGTTGTATGAAACCATAAACCTTGTACCAGTTTTTTCTTAGTTGTGTCACGCCAATTTGCCACAATTTTTTTGAAAACATAGAAACAATTCAAAATAGTAATTATTTAATACTAAAGACAGATACTATTCAGTAATAACAGCAGATGTTGGCTGATGACTGTGAGTAACTTCAAATGGATGATTTATTTCTTGAAGTTTTCTAAAAATTACATAGCAGCAAACCTAGTAAATTTTTTACCAAGTGTGCTGCTTGATTTCATTGGTGAATTTATTTATGTCAAAGATGTGGAATTTGCGCTTTGTCGAGTTATAGATAAAAAACTAGGCGATGTCTAACGACAAGCCACTGGGTGTCTATGTTTTTTTAACTAACCTTTGCTTCCAAAGACTTGAGTAACTCAGTATTTACACCCGACTCACGAGTCAGGGCAATTTTGCCAGTGCGGGCTATTTCCCTTAGACCAAATTTTTGTAGCACCTGGACGATCGCTACCATCTTACCAGGATCTCCAACAACTTCCAGGGTTAGAGAATCTTCTGCCACATCTACAACTCGCGCCCGAAAAATCTGAGCCAGTTCGATCACTTCTGAACGGTTGCTGCTAGTAGCGTTCACCTTCAAGAGCATCAATTCTCGCTCTACGCATGGAGTTTCGGTAATATCCTGTACCTTGAGGACGTTGACCAGCTTGTATAGTTGTTTGGTGAGTTGTTCGATTACGCGATCGTCACCAGGTACAACCATCGTAATACGGGAAACTCCTCCTTGCTCAGCTGGACCAACAGCAAGGCTTTCTATATTGAAGCCGCGACGGGCAAATAAACTAGAAATGCGGGACAGAACACCCGCCTCATCTTCTACCAAAACTGAAAGGGTATGTTTCATCTTCGCCAACACAGAGTCAGGCAACATTTTAACTAATGGAAACACTAGCTAATGATTGCCATACACGTACTGCTTTAAATTGCTAAATTGTAAGTCTGATCTTCCATTGTAAACTTAATGTTTGCACTCATTACACTCTCTAGAGAGAAGTTATCTAGAAATCTTACTGAAAGTAGAATCTTCCCTGAGTGCATATCTTTTCAACGGCAGATGTGGATTGTCTATAAAACACTTATCCTCAAATGTTATGAACCTTTGATAGGAGAAAAGTTTTTATGGGTTGGTTAAAAAGACTTTTTGGATTAGAAAAACCTCAAAATGCACAAGTGAATCCTGCTCCCCAGCCAGTACCACAAGCTGCTAGTACCGAAGCTGTCTCTACCGCTACTCAATCAATACCGCCAGAGCGTTTAGGATTGAATGGAGAATACGACCAAAGTGGGATGGCAAAACGAGTAGCGTTAGCGTTCGATCAAGACCAGCAACTTGATGACATTAATACCCTCTGGGTCGCTCAGACAGGTAGTACTGTGGTGCTAAAAGGCCAAGTTCCCAGCCAAGAGATTCTTAACAAGATGATTTCTGTAGCGAGATCGGTGAATGGCGCTACAGATGTTGACACTAACCAAGTTACCATTGGCTAGTGGAAGAAGGTAGAGGGGCAGAGGGGCAGAGGAACAGGAGCAGAGGTAGAATAATAACTCCTAACTTCTAATTCCTAACTCCCAACTCCTCACTCAGCACTCATAAGCTGGTTATTGCCAAAAGATTTCTCAAGCCAACCCAAAATAGCTTTGTTGACTTGTTCTGGGCATTCATCGTGAGGACAATGCCCTACATCCTCTAACTGAAGTAGTTCCAATTTATCGTTGTACTGAATAAATCGATTAGCAAGTATAGGGGGAACAAATCGGTCTTTTTGTCCCCAAATTAACAGCATTGGAATTGTTAAGGTTGGTAATACTGTTTTGACACTAGGGCTAAAATTAACTGCGATCGCAGCTTTGAACAAGGCACTAAAAGCACGGGCAGAACCTCGGTCTTGGGGAGGGCCAGCTAAAATATCTATGAGTTCATCAGTAATTGCCTCTGGATTAGCGTAAGCAATACTTGCCCAGCGACGTAGAATGCTGGGTCTGCGCACGAAGTGAAACACTGGTTTCAATAACAGTGGAGAAGCAACAACGTTTTTGATTGCCTTGACCAAGGGTCTTAGTAAAGCCGGGATAGCTTCTTGTTCTAGTGATGGATCGGGCAGACTCATCATTACTATACCTTGCACCATATCGGGATGGGTGGAGGCAGCAGCCATGGAAATTAGTGAACCATTGGAATTCCCTATTAACACCACTGGCTGACGGATAAAGGCTTTCCAAAAGTCGTACACCTGCTCTACCCACAGTTCTATACTGTAATTCACTGGGGCTTTTTCAGAAGCACCAAAACCCAACATATCCAAAGCATAGACTGTGTGGCGATCGCCTAACACCTCTAAATTATGTCGCCAATGACCAATGGAAGCACCAAACCCGTGTAGCAAAATTAAGGGTGTTGTTTCTTGGTGGCCTTTAACAGGTCGGATATAAGTATAGCGAGTTTGCCTGCCGCGCCATACCCAGTCTCTTTGATTACCAACCCGTTCCTGCCAGTGTACCGTAGTGGTCACACTTTCCTCCCATTCATTAGCATCAATACTAATTCCAATATAGGGGATTGGAAAAAGGGAGCCGGGGAAGTTAGGCGAGAGAAATTACGACTAATAATAAAATAATTATTACAATATGTAACACTTTTTCAGGTTGTGTAATTTAGATTAACTATTGCAGAGAAATTCCCTCAGAGTGAGTAGAATGACAAATACAACAACTAACTACTCTATGAATTAGCTACCCTAGAATATAGATTCCTTTTGAAGTCCTCAGTTATTTCTAAGTACTGTGCTTCTGAGGCAAACCAATCAAAACCAAGTCAATCAAGTCCAAACTACATACTTAACTAAAGAGCTCCCACTAATCATAATGCCTGTGATTGAGAAAAAAAGAACTCGCGATCTGCCTCAAATTAACGAACGCATCCGCTTCCCGAAAATCCGCGTCATTGACACTGATGGCTCGCAGCTGGGAATCATAACTCCGCAAGAAGCACTACAGCTAGCCGAAGAAAAAGAGCTGGATCTAGTGCTGCTGAGTGACAAGGCTGACCCGCCGGTTTGTCGGATTATGGACTATGGGAAATACAAGTTTGAGCAGGAGAAGAAGGCGCGGGAAGCCCGGAAAAAGCAGCACACAGCTGATGTCAAGGAAGTGAAGATGCGCTACAAAATAGAAGAACACGACTATAACGTGCGTGTCAAGCAAGCAGAGCGCTTTCTAAAAGATGGTGATAAAGTCAAAGCGACTGTGATGTTCCGGGGTCGAGAGATTCAACACAGTGATTTGGCAGAAGATTTACTCAAGCGCATGGCAACCGATCTGGAGCCGTTTGGTGAAGTACAGCAAGCGCCCAAAAAAGAGGGGAGAAATATGATGATGCTCATTTCGCCCAAAAAGTAATCCTCTAAATTTTCTAGACACCAACTATAATCCACAACTGAAAATATCAAAACGACCTCTGAGTCGTTGAAATTTGTCGAAAACTGATAGTCCTGAGCGCTGAGTGGGAAACATAATACTCAGTTGCTTGGGACTTTTTCCATGTCTGGGGATTGGTGATTGGGGAACTCGGGGTCCCCTCTGGGGATTAGGGGCAATGGGGATTGGGGATTGGGATATTAGTTCTTTCTCCCTCATCTCCCCCTACCTTCCCGTGCTTCCCGTGCCTCCCCGAAGTTTGCTTGCAGGGAAACCAGGCCACTTGCTTCAAGCCGGGGAACCTGTCCAACGCAGTGGCTCCTCCTGGCAACTTCTCTTCCTGCTCCACGGCAGTTGCTCCACTTGGGGAGACCCCAAGACCGCACTGCCTCCCCTGCTCTCTCCCGTTATGCGGTGACATCAGAAAGTAAAACTGCATGGAACTAAAAAATGACTTGTTTGCTGCCAATAGAGGCATGGCACGACTGTTACAGTGGGTGAATCTACGGCCAGAAGAAAGCGATCGCACTTTTTTGATGTTCGCCTTTTATACAACTGTATCTGTAGGATTGCGCTGGGCAGAGGATAGTACAGTAGCACTATTTTTAGATGAATACGGGGCGGGACCGCTGCCTTGGATGTACATTGCCAGTGCAGCGATGGGTGCGGGAATGGTTTTTGTATATTCTTGGCTGCAAAAGATTTTCCCCTTGCGCTGGGTAATTGTGGCGATCGCACCCTGTATGGTCGCGCCCTTAATGTTATTGGTGTTATTGCGTTGGGGAGTACATTTTTCCTACTTGTCTGTAATTGTTGTATTCCTGATGCGGCTATGGGTAGATGCACTTTACGTCGTCAATGACCTCAATACATCCATCGTCGCTAACCAACTATTCAATATTCGAGAAATTAAGCGTACTTACCCGCTGGTAAGCAGCGGTCTGTTGGTGGCAGATGTCATCAGCGGCTTTAGTTTGCCTTGGTTACTGCAATTCGCCAAGCTCAATAAAGTCATCCTCATCGCCTGTGCAGTGATTATTTTGGGGGCAGGGATTCTATCCTATCTAAGTCATCAATATCAAGCAGCTTTTCCCGATGCTCCACAACGATTAGTTACCCAAGAACAAGCCTCTCGACACCGACGTATCCAAGCCCCGCTCAGGCGCTATACATGGCAGTTATTTGCTTTTGTCGGTCTTTTGCAAGTGATTGCGCTATTAGTAGATTTTCAATATCTTCGGGAACTGAAGTCTAATTTAGGCGAGCAAGAACTTGCTAGTTTTTTGGGTTTATTTGGTGGCATTGTGGGGCTGTGTGAGTTGGCAACCCAGTGGTTTGTCTCCAGCCGACTCATTGAACGTATAGGAGTGTTTTTCACTGCCGCCCTCTTACCAATATCTGTAGGCTTTATAGTACCAGGGGCGATCGCATTACTGAATCTCTTGCCAGGACTACAATCGCAAGGCATTTTCTGGGGACTGGTAAGTCTGAAATTCTGTGATGAACTGCTGCGCTACACCTTTGTTATTAGTAGCGGCCCAGTGCTTTATCAACCTATTCCCGAACGAATTCGCAGCCGGATGCAGGCATTATCTGGCGGGACTGCCGAAGCGATCGCCACGGGTTTGGCAGGATTATTAATTCTGGTGACTGTATTATTTTGCGAGCGGTTTGTTCCCATATCACTACAAAAGTGGGTATTGGTGATAGAAACGGTGCTAGCAGCGGCCACCTGTTTAAAAGTAGTTTGGGTACTGCGATCGCGCTATGTCGATCTGCTAGTTTTGAGTGCGGAACGAGGCGAACTGAGTGCTACAAATGTCGGTTTGCGTGTCTTTAAACAAGGAGTAGTCAAAGCTTTAAGAGAAAAAGGCAGCACGGCAGATAAACACTCTTGCATCGAACTTTTAGCCCAAATCGATCCCCAAGGAGTGTCCCAAGTTTTAGCACCTCTGCTGATCGAGTTAAATCCAGATTTGCAGCGTCAAAGTTTGGAGGTGATGCTCATGGCAGGCGCAAATTCTGCTTATGTGCTGCAAGTGCGTTCTTTGTTAGAACAGCCCCAAGGAACTGTCGATCCGGAAATTTTTGCCCTGGCATTGCGTTATGTTTGGTTGGCTGAGGCTAATCCCAATTTGAGTCAATTGGAAGAGTACCTGCAAGCACGCCACCACTCATTGATCCGTGCCACCGCCGCTGCTTTAATCTTGCGTCAGGGAACACCTATGCAAAAGGTAGCAGCGACCAAAACTATGCGCCGGATGCTGACCCATAAGCAAGAACGAGAACGAATAAATGGAGTCAAAGCTTTAAGAGAAGCAGTTTATTTACAGGCGCTGCGGATTCACATCCCGAATTTGTTGCAAGATGAATCTTTACGGGTGCGCTGTGCAGTATTGGAAATGATTGCAGCTACCCATTTGGAGGAATACTATTCCGCACTGCTTGGGGCACTTTACTATAAGTCAACTCGCAGTACCGCTATGCGTGCTTTAATTCGACTGGAAAATGAAGCTCTAGAGATGCTGTTGCAACTAGCTACTAATAATTATAAACCCGAAGTAGTACGCATGTATGCATGGCGCACCATTGCTCAAATTTCCACTCAAGAAGCGATGGAGACTTTGTGGCTGCACTTGGAAACATCTTGGGGTGCTACTAGGTATCATATTCTCCGCAGCTTACTGAAAATCCAAAAACAACCAGAAATTACTGGTGCAGTAGATCGGTTCCAGCACAGTCGGGTAGAAAGTTTAATTGACCAGGAATTAAAGTTTTTAGGTGAGATTTACGCTGCCTATCTAGACTTGCAAAAACAACAGACACTAGAAAATCATCAATCATGTAAGAGAGTTGCGATCGTCTGTGAGTTACTACAACGCGCCCTTCAAGAATTGGAATTGGATGTCAAGGAACGGTTACTGCTACTCTTGAGGCTACTTTATTCTCCAGAAAAGATGCAAGCAGCGGCATTCAATCTTCGCTCTCAGTCAGCGGTAAACTTAGCGCGAGGATTAGAAATTTTAGAGCATACGGTGAATCTGCCAACAAAATCTCTACTGTTGAATATTTTAGATAAGCGATCGCACCAAGAAAAACTGCATTATCTCGTGGAAGCAAAGTTTGCAGAATATGAACAAATGCCAGTCAGCGACAGGCTTCGCAAGATGTTGACACTAGGTAATTTTCTTTCTGACTGGTGCTTAGCTTGCTGCTTTCATGTTGCTCAAGTTAGCCGTATCCGACTCACAAGTGTCGAGATTTTGGTAGCACTGCGCCATCCTACTGGCTTTGTACGAGAAGCTGCGATCGCATATCTCAATGTCGTTTCACGCCGCGTTCTGCTAGAACTCTTACCCAAATTACAAAAAGATTCCCATCCTCTGATAGCGGCTCAAGTTAAGGAGTTAATGAAAAAATACCCAGTCAAAAATTACAATTAATAAAGTATCAAACAAGCCAATAAAGTAAAATCTTCATTCCCTTGCTAGCTTGTAAAGTGAAGTCAGAAATCGAAGAGCATCAGGAACAGCTATGTATGTATTAATTGGTGGAGCAGGCTTAGTGGGTTTAAGTTTGGCACAAAAACTGGTAGAACTGGGGCATACTGTTGCTGTTATTGACATTGACCCTACCGCTTGCCGCTATGCTCGCGAACAAGTAGGAGCAATGGCTTTTGAAGGTAGTGCTGTAAGTACAGAAGTATTGTTAGAAGCAGGAATTCGCAAAGCTGACTCCTTAGCAGCTGTCCTCCGCAGTGATGCTTTAAATTTGGCGATGGTGACTCTCGCTAAACACTACGGTGTACCCCACATTCTGGCTCGAATGCGCCACCCCGATTTTGCCGAACCGCTGAATCTTGCTGGAGCCAACCATATCATTAGTACTGTCGAGCTAGCAGTTTCAACAATGGTGAATGCCATTGAATACCCTCAAGTAGAATCAATGATGCATTTTGAGCAAGGACAGATTGAGGTGCTAAAACTTTCTATCCCAAACAATTGCTATGTTGTTGGTCGTAGCATTGCCGAAATTGCTCAAAATCCGACGTTTCCCAGTGGCTCTTTAATTATTGGCTATCAACCCCACCCCCACGAAGATTTGATGATTCCTAATGGTAGTACGGTAGTGGAACCAGGTTCGACTGTGCTGATGGTGACCAAACCAGGGTCTTTACACCAAGTTATTGATTTTATCCAAGGTTGTAAATAGAAGGCAGGAGGCAGGAGGCAGAAGGCAATTAGCATCAATCATCCTCAAGTTGAAGTAATTGTTCATCAATGGTTTGTACGCGCGATCGCACAATTTCTTCGGAGAGAATTCGCTTACGCAGTGCTTCATTTAGCGCTCCTTTTTCTGCTAGCAGTAAGCGGCGGCGGATGGCTTCGAGTTTGCTGAGATTACCATGTTTGGCTTTCAACTCCTCTGGGCGGCGATTATAGAATTCCCGCAGTGCCTTTTCCGCCCCAGCAATGCGGACTTGATAACCCGACCGCATCTCTTCATAGACAGATTTTGGCAATACCCCCGATCGCAACAGGCTATCTAATTCATCCTGTGCTGCCTTACCCGTCATCAGCTGAGCTTGCAATTCTTCAACTTGCTGTTGAGCCTCTGAAAATTTAGATAATTTTAAGCGTTTTACCAGCCAGGGTAAGCTTAAACCTTGACCCACTAATGATATCAGTACACTACCAAAGACCAAAGTAATCAGAACTTCTCGCCCTGGTAGTGTGGTAGGTAAACTCAACGCCAGAGCCATTGAGAGTGAACCTTTGATGTTGCCTAAAAAGAGTAAATGTTGCCAGGGCAGCGGAATGGGGCGGTCAATCCAACGAACTACTACCATCAGCGGATAGACCGAAAGAATTCGCCCCACTTGATAAGCCAAAACGGTCAGTAGAATTGCTGGTAAAGTCCTCCAAAGCATGACTGGGTTTATTTGTAAACCAATTAGCAGAAAAATAAAAGTGTTAACAGTAAAACCGGCATATTCCCAGAAACTCAATAAGGTGATGCGATTAGAAGCGGAAGTATTCCGAAAAAGCCCAAAATTACCGAAAATTAAGCCAGCTACAACTACAGCAACAGGACCTGAGACACCTAGAATTTGTCCAACTTGAAAAGTTCCTAATGCAACTGCGACAGTCAGTAAGAGACTGCTAAGGGGATCTTCTAAACGGGCAAATACAGGTATGCTCAAGTAACCTAAGACTAACCCCACAAGGCAGCCTCCTAGAGAGATAAATAGCAGTTGTTGGATTCCCTCTAGTAATGTGAGCGAACCTGTCGAATATACTTGCAAAATCAAGTTAAACGAAACTAGGGCAGCAGCATCGTTGAATAGAGTTTCTCCTTCAACGATGGTTGAAAGTCTTGAAGGTACAGGTATCTCCTTAAAAACGGCAATCATGGAAACCGTATCAGTGTTTGCCAGAATTACCGCTACAAACAAAGCGGGTATCCAAGCCAGTCCCAGCCCAAATTTTAATAGAACGGTAATAATAGCAGAGGACAATATAGCTCCAGGGCCAGCCAAGAGAGCAATTGGTTTAAATGTGCTTCGTAGACGGCTGATATCTGTATTAATGCCAGCTTCAAATATGAGAATCGGTAGGAAAAGATTCAAAACCAGTGAAGGATCTAAACCAATGCGACGAGACAATAACTCAGTGATTGGTAATCCTGCCAAGACTAAACCCGTTACATAAGGAATACCAAGCTTACGAGATAGCAGGGCTACGCCAGTAGCAAGCAGTAGGAGAATAATTGAAATATTAACTAATTCGGCAACATTCACTTTAATTGTGGATAGTTATTTGGACTTTGCTGAGAAATTCTCACCTCACTCATGCTACATTAGCAAGCTCAAGGCATGAGTTCAGGAACCCGAATTTCCTCAATCTAAACAACTTCAAAAATTAAGGTGAGTTTAAATTAGAGGTTGGCGCACCCGTGCCATAGAAGTGTAACTAGTTGCGCGATCGCGGCTTATTCTTTCTTCAAAGCTATCCTGCGCTGTTATTAATAAAGCTTTTCAATCATTTTTTTTTATGATTTTGAAAAGAAATCTTATTTGCTGATATATCTATCTGCTCTTAAGGTTAAATTAAGCACTTGAGAATACGCTTGTAAAATTTCTCTCATAATACATTTAAGCAATTTAGATACTTTGAACGATAAGGATGGATAAACTTTATGGAAAATATCAATTTCATACCAGAACCATATGGTGAAACAACAGATGTAGAATCTTGGCTCAGTAGGGCTGGGTTAAAATTTGCAGATTTAGGTGATGATGCTGCTAGTAGAGCAATTCGTAAGCAATGGCGAGAGTATCAAGCCGCAGTGCAAAGGGGCTGTGCAGTTCTACACCAACCACCAGAACGTATTCAACTCAGCGGCGTGTATGCCCATCTGAGAATACCTGTTAGTGCAGCAACTATGTCTAGGATTAGTAATGAAATCTCACCAAGTCATATAACTGGGCAAAAGCCAGAGAATTAGTAAATTTGAGGGTTTCAAAATTTGATTGACAAACTTAGTTAATACTTATTAGCATTGAATTAGATGCTAATAAGTATTGTCATTATGATCGATATCTCAAAAGATATACATTCTCTCACTGAGTTTAAACGTAATACTACTGAGTTTTTACAGCGTATTAAGCAAACAAAACATCCCTTAGTTCTAACTGTCAATGGAAAAGCTGAGTTAGTTGTTCAAGATGCAGAATCTTATCAAAAACTTTTAGACGCTGTTGAATTATTAGAAACTTTAAAGGGTATTAAACTTGGTTTAGAACAGATGCAGGAAGGCAAAGGGAAAATAACAGGAGATTTTTTGAATGAACTGTTTAATAAATTAGACAGTTCTCAATGAATCAGAAATATCATGTCATTATACAACCCGCAGCGATCGCCCTCACAACACTATCATTCCACCTCAAGACACGAAACTTCAAGTTCAAAGGTAGAGCGATCGCCCTCACAACACCATCATTTCACCTAAGAACATGAAACTTCCAGCTTAAAACAGGAACGTTCTCACTTAAAACAAGAACATTCTCACTTGAAACAGAAATGTTCTCACTTGGAACAAAAACGTTCTCACTTAAAACAGGAACGTTCTCACTTAAAACAGGAATATTTTTGCTTGGGATCTGAAAAGTCGAGATTAGGCGATCGCTTTTATTGTTCTGAGGAGAGGCGATCGCGAAGATATGCTAAATTTTCACGACAAGTAATACTGTTTGGGTGATTCACCCCTAACCGCTGCTCCAAAATTTCCAAAGCTTGAATGTACAACGGTTCAGCTTCGCTGTATCTGTCTTGGTAACGGTAGAGATACGCTAGGTTGTTGAGGCTAGTGGCGATATCTGGATGTTCTTCTCCTAGCAGCTTGCGCCTCAGTGCCAAAGCTTTGATGTACATTGGTTCGGCTTCACTGTATTTGCCTTGGGATTCGTAAAGTCCCGCTAGGTTGTTGAAACTGTTGGCGACATCTGCATGTTCTTCTCCTAGCAGCTTGTGCCTGAGTGCCAAAGCTTTGATGTACAACGATTCGGCTTCGCTGTATCTGCCTTGCGAGTAGTAGAGTCCCGCTAGGTTGTTAAGGCTATCGGCGACAGATGGATCTTCTTCTCCCAGTAGCTTACGCCTGAGTGCCAAAGCTTGGATAAAAAGGGGTTCGGCTTCGCTGTATCTGCCTTGGGAGTAGTAGAGTAATGCTAGGTTGTTAAGACTAGTGGCGACAGATAGATGTTCTTCTCCCAGTAGCTTGCGCCTAAGTGCTAAAGCTTGGATACAAAGAGGTTCGGCTTCACTGTATTTGCCTTGGGAGTTGTACAGTAACGCTAGCTTCGTGAGACTAGTGGCTAAGTCTTTCTCTAAACCTAACTCTTTTTGCAGTTCAACAGCTTTACTTAAATACTCAATTCCTAATTCTTGCTCTTTTTTGTAATCTTGAAACTCGCCTCGTTCAAGTCTTTTTCTATAAATCTCTCCTAGGCTAAAGTACAAAGTCGCTAAAGTTGCATCTTTTACCCCTCGCTGTTCTGCATCTTGAATAAACCTTTGCAAATCTTCTATAGGCAATAAATAGGGATTATCATCATCAAAGCCTGATAGTTCGTTGTCACTGAAAGCAAAACGAATAGATTCTAATTCTTTACCTGAAATTGTATTTTTTTTTCTAGATATAAACCGGAATACGCCATTGCGCCAACTCCAAAAATCAGGAGCTTTCTTAATCAAGTTAACTAAAATCTGATTAGTCACCCACAACACGATCGCAAAAGGAAATTCCCTTAACCCTTCCCTAGTCCACTGCAAGTAACCAAAAAATACTTCTTGTTCCGAACGTTCTTCTCCCAGTTTTAGAAAATAAAGCTGTTCAGCACCAGTTACAGTAATTACTGCTGGGTTATGTTGTCGTAAATATTCTTCATTTTCCACTAGTTGAGCAATAGCGCCCCTCAAACTCGGTTCACCCCTTGCTAATGTGATGCGATAGGGGCGAATTGCTGGCTGTAATTCTGTTTCATACTGAGCAATAATTTCATCACGAAAACTAGCATCATCACAAACCGCAATTAGTAAATTTAATCCATGTGCTTTTGCTTCAATAGAAACAATCAAATCATCATAAGCATCTTGATTTTCATCATCTGTTAGTAAATCATCATTCACCATTTATCAACCCCCGTCTTCTCAAGGTTTCTATAATAATTGGGTGAACATCATACCAAGTTTCATCATTACGATATTCCAAAACATACAGCCCATGCAGTAAATCTAAAAACTCTGGTTGCTTTGGATCGTCAGGCATAAACTGTTCATAAGTGCTTTGCAAAATTTCAAAATCGACTTTACCTAAACGAATAGAAAAATCATTACGAATTTTATTAATTGCTTGCTCTAAAATGTTGTCATCAATAACAATTTTCTCACCTGACTTGCGCCTAATAAGTCGCAAACAAATACGACAGCATTCATTTGCTATCCTAATTAACTCCCTTAATACACCACCACTTTGGACAACCAACTTCTCCGCTGTTGACTTTTCTATCAAATCACGTGCAATTCTCTTTTCTAATATTTCACAAAGTAGGTTTTTTACTTCTGTACGAGGATGAGCATCAGGTAGACGATTTTTACCTTTCTCAAAGACTTTGAGGACTGGCATCACCACAATTTGGTCATTGGTTTCTGTAGTAATAATTGTGCTAAGAAAAGTTTCCCGGAGTACTGCAATAGGGATAGTGTAGATAATCCTAAAATTAGGTTGAAAGAGAGCTTTAATATTATCTCGATAAATATCGTTGACTCTTCCCAAGTCTAGTTTATCTAAATCATCAATTATGACTATAATCTCTTTTTGAGTCACGGATTGAATCAACGCCGCAATTTCATTAATCCGAGCAACTAAATCGGATATCTTGCGTTCAAATTCATGTTTAATTTCATCTCTAACTGTAGCATCAGCCTTTAATTTAGTTTTAATTAAACTTAGCAAATCAAAACCTATTTCTGTCTCTGTTTGCCAATTGATTTCCTCAGTCCGAGTTCTGGTTGCAAACCAACCATAAAGAGCTTTTTTAGTAGATTTAGGTATTTCAACTTTGCGTGCTTCTGCTTCAAACATTAAGTTAACAGCAATAGCAAACAAAATATTGATATGATTAACAGCCGACATTTCAATACTGTCAGCAATGGAAAATAAAACTACAAAATAATTATCTTGAATCTGCTTACTAAACTCAGCTAGCAAAGAAGATTTACCACATCCTCGATGACCCGTAAATACAATCTTGCCATCACCATTAGGGCTATCTTCAACTAACTGTATTAAATCTGCTATTAAATCCTTACCATAATCAACTCGAAATTGCTTCATTTCTTTCTCTTCCACCAGTGGAAACAATTCGAGATTGCTATACGCTTGCTGAAAAGACTTTAATAATTCATCAGACATAAGCTATTACTGTATAACTTAACTTATTCATATCATCACCCATATTCGCAAAAGTAGAAATTAAGTCTCTTTCTACATTCTCCTTTGCGAACCTCTGCACTTACCTTTGCGTTCCTCTGCGTTAAAAAACATTACCCCTCTCCGCCGACGGAAAGGGGTTAAGTGTGAGTTTATCGAAATCTCACTCTTGTACAGACGCGATTAATCGCGTCTCTACTCAGCACTTTAATAAGCGTCTTGCAACTCGTAAAAATCAGGCGAAACGTAATCCTTCCGCAAAGGCCAACCCACCCAATCTTCTGGCATCAAAATCCGCTTGAGATTGGGGTGTCCTTCGTAGATAATGCCGTACATATCGTAAGACTCGCGCTCTTGCCAATCTGCGGTCTTCCAAATCCAGTATACTGAAGGCACTCTGGGATTTTCCCTGGGTAAAAACACCTTTACCCGCACTTCTTCAGGTTTATCAACATTATCACCGACTTTAACCAAGTGATACACGCTGACTAAATCCTGCCCAGGGCCGAGGTCGATACCAGATTGAAACTGGAGATAATTAAACCCGTAGGCATACAGGGCTGTAGCGGTGGGAAGCAAGAAATCTGGCTCCACTTTAATTATCTCTACCCCATTTTTATCAGGCTCTAAAAACTCATGTTCAAAGCCGTTTTCTGTCAACCACTGGGAAACTTCACCTGCTTTGACTAAAGACTCTTGAGCTGCTGGTACTGGTTTAGATTCTTCTTCAGCCACGGTTTTGTTCCTCCTTTTGTTTCTGTGCTGTCAACAGCGCAGGTGGTACTGGCAGACCAATTGCTTCTGTCAATTCCTTCGGGGGTGTAAAGCGTGTTTCTGACTGCAAATACTTACCAGTTAAAATTTCCTCTGTTGGCTTCAGACTATGAGTCGTGCTGTAGAAACGGTGGGTTTGCTTAATTAGACCTCGTTCTTGCATCGAATCATTAGCTATCTTTTTCCGCAATTTAATAATTGCGTCAATGATTGCTTCTGGACGAGGAGGACAACCAGGTAAGTAAACATCCACAGGAATCAGTTTATCAACTCCACGCACAGCCGTAGGAGAATCCACACTGAACATGCCACCTGTAATGGTACAAGCTCCCATCGCAATTACATACTTCGGTTCGGGCATTTGCTCATAAAGACGAACCAATTGGGGTCCCATCTTCATAGTTATTGTCCCTGCCGTAATAATTAAATCGGCTTGGCGGGGGCTAGAACGGGGAATCAGCCCAAAGCGGTCAAAGTCAAACCGAGAGCCGATTAAAGCTGCAAACTCAATAAAGCAGCAAGCTGTACCAAACAGCAACGGCCAAAGACTCGAAAGCCGTGCCCAGTTATAAAGGTCATCAACCGTAGTCAGAATCACATTCTCTGAAAGGTCTTGAGTGACTTTGGGGCCTTCAATAGGGTTGATGATTCGCTCTTTATCCTGGGTTGTTAAATTAGAATTCAAGACCATTCCAAAGCTCCTTTACGCCATGCATAAACTAGGGCGATTACAAGAATTGCAATAAAAATTATGGCTTCAATGAATGCCAATAGCCCTAAACGGTGGAAAGCGACCGCCCAAGGATACAAGAATACAGTTTCCACATCAAAGACAACGAAAACCAGCGCAAACATGTAGTATCGGATGTTGAACTGAATCCAGGCTCCGCCAATTGGTTCCATGCCAGATTCATAGGTGGTGCGACGTTCCAGGCTGTTACCACTGGGTCGTAGGAGCTTGGATGCTGAAAGCGCTAGGGCAGGCACTAGGCTACAGATGATTAAGAAGCCTAGAAGGTATTCGTAACCGCTGAGGACAAACACAATGAATATCTACCGCTTAAGGTGTAAATAAGACTGTTACTTTCTTTTACATTATATCTTTTTGCCTTTTCTGGAATCTGGGAAACAGACGCATTTCAGGTATTTGATTCGTTTTTGCTCGTGATAGAAAAGTCTAACAGTTATGTCATAATTTTTAACGTATATTTAAGATTTTCCCTCTGCGAGGCCTTAGCCATGAGCGAACAAGCTGTTGAAACTCAGGTGTTAGACCGCCATGAGTGTCGCGCCTGCGGTTACGTCTATGAACCTGAGAAGGGAGACGATAGCCATAACATTGCCCCAGGCACACCCTTTGCAGAACTGCCCATAGATTGGCGGTGTCCAGTTTGTACTGCGAAGAAGACTGCTTTTGCCAACATCGGTCCTGCGGGTACAGCATCGGGTTTCAAAGAAAATCTCGGTTATGGTTTGGGTGTCAATAAACTGACACCAGCACAAAAGAATATCCTGATTTTTGGTGCTTTAGCTCTTGCCTTCTTGTTTTTTATCAGTCTCTACGGCTTACAATAAGACCCGCTAAGTTTTTTATTCAGTCCGGAGACCAGCGTATTGTCTTTAAGGTCAAAAATTTAGAGAACCACTACACAAATTTAGAAACAATTAAGAAATACTGATGCATTCCATGGGTGTTGTGAAAAGTTGGCAAAGAATATTTGCCTTGTTAATGGTAGTCCTCATGTGTATAGGTTGTAGCAAAGTCCCTTCTACCAGCTACAATCCTTGGGAAGTCATTTCTGTGCCGACAGATGCAAAACTTCTAGATATTGGTTTTACTGATAACCCTGAGCATGGCTTTATAGTTGGTAGCAATGCCACCCTTTTGGAAACAAATGACGGTGGTGATACTTGGCAACCCATATCACTGTCACTAGATGACCCCAAATCTCGCTTTGATTCAGTCAGTTTTGCTGGTAAAGAAGGCTGGATTGTCGGAGAGCCTTCGTTACTGCTACATACTACTGATGAAGGTCGTTCTTGGTCGCGCATTCCCTTGAGCGAAAAGCTACCCGGTAGCCCGATCGCTATCAAAGCATTAGGAGAAAATGCCGCTGAGATGGCTACTAATGTAGGAGCGATATACAAAACCACAGATGGCGGTAAAAACTGGAAAGCCCAGGTAGAAGCAGCAGTTGGTGTGGTGCGTAGCTTGAATCGTTCTACTGATGGTAAATATATTGCTGTTTCTTCTAGGGGTAGCTTCTACTCAACTTGGGAACCAGGACAAAATGCTTGGGTACCCCATAACCGCAATAGTTCTCGCCGTCTAGAAAATATGGGCTTTGCTGAGAATGGGCAATTGTGGTTGTTAGCACGGGGAGGTCAAATTCAATTTAGCGACCCCAATAAACCTGACGAGTGGCAAGAGGTACAAAGTCCCGAACTCTCTACTAGCTGGGGTTTACTCGATTTGGCATATCGCACACCTGATGAAATTTGGATAGGTGGTGGTAGTGGTAACTTATTGCGGAGTCCCGACGGTGGCAAAACTTGGGAAAAAGACCGCGCTGTTGAAGAAGTGGCTGCTAATTTGTACAAAATCGTCTTTTTGCCGGGCGATCGCGGATTTATTATTGGCGATCGCGGTGTTTTGCTGAAATACCAACCAAATGCTGAAAAAGCTGCTCAATCAGAGGCTGCTTAGTGCGACTCCAAGCTTAAGTATTCGTCCTGATTTCTGAGAAGGACGTTGCAACTTGTAACTCTTTCTAAACTTTGTAGGATAATAAACTCAATAACAATCTTTGTGAAGGTAGGGATCTAAATGTCAGGTACCACTGGAGAACGTCCGTTTTCGGACATTATCACCAGCGTTCGTTACTGGGTAATTCACAGCATCACCATTCCAGCATTGTTTATTGCGGGTTGGTTATTTGTCAGCACCGGGCTGGCGTATGATGTTTTTGGCACACCCCGTCCCAATGAGTATTACACACAAGTACGGCAGGAAGTGCCAATTGTGAAGAACCGTTTTGAAGCTAAAAAGCAAGTTGAACAGTTTATTGGAAAGTAGTTTGAAATCATGACTAGCGGTAATAACATCAATCAACCAGTTACCTATCCAATTTTTACGGTTAGATGGCTTGCAGTTCACACTTTAGGTGTGCCAACTGTGTTCTTTTTGGGCGCGATCGCCGCAATGCAGTTTATTCAACGCTAGGAGCAACTCATGGAAAGAACGCCCAATCCCAATAATCAGCCGGTTGAACTAAACCGGACTTCTCTGTACCTGGGACTACTACTGATTTTTGTTCTAGGGATTCTGTTTTCCAGTTACTTCTTTAACTAACTGGAACTGTTGTGAAACTTTGTTTATTTAACCTGTGTTGATTTGTTGTTAAGGGAGGAGAAAAAGCTGTGTCTATTGGAAGTGGGAGAATTCCCCTGTGGGTTGTTGCTACGGTCGCAGGGTTAGGTGTGATCACTGTTGTAGGTATTTTCTTTTATGGAGCCTACGCTGGAATCGGTTCTTCGATGTAAAAATTAGGCTGAGCCAAATATCATTTAGTCTGGACTTTCTAGCATTTGTTTAGAAATCAGCATTAAAAAACCGCCTGTCTTTATGAGATAGGCGGTACTAATTATTTTTGTCAAGGGGAAGGATAAAAGGAATGCAACCTCCTTTTCTCTTTCCCTTTGACTCTTTAACAACCTCTTCAAAAGATAAATTTGCAAGAGGTCTAATGAACCAATGACTACATTAAGCGATATCCTCGCGTTCAATGTAAATCAACAAAAATGCAAATGTCACAATTGGCAAAACCCAACCAATTATGGGAACGAAGATAGAGGGCAAAAATGAAGCTGCCATAGCAAAGTTTCCTGTTATATCACACTACAATTCAAGATGAGCTTACTGCAAATCCTGCTGGATTTTTTAAATTCTAAAGATTTTTAACACAGCCTTGGTTGGAAGATGGGAGAGCAAGGTAGACGCGGTGAAAAGTTGCGTGCGGTGAGAGGGTCGCAGTCTTGGACGGCACTTCCTCACCGCGTCATCGCGTCCTCTCATCCCCAGTTTGCTCGTCACCCAGGATTAAATATCCATACCCAGTAATTCATCTAGCTGCAAATTGGGTAAATCTGGAGGAATCACAGTCCGTACTATTGTGACTTTGTGACTCTCCTGCTGAGTAGCCATATCTAAAGCGATCGCCTCGATGCGAATCTCTAAACAGCCAAAGGGAATGCTCAATTGAGTCATTGCTTCCAAGCCTCCCGAAGAACTGGGTAACAAATCTCTTAATAAATGGGGACCGTCCAGTAAAGCGCGAGTTTGACAATCTTCAATCCATAATTTGATGACAACTTGCGGGGAAACCTCAGGTAGTTCTACACGTACTCTCACAGATTCGCCCGCAATTAGTTCACTATCTGGCACATGTAGTTGTGGAACTGACAAAGGCTCTGCAATCGCCGCACTCAGAGGTAGAGAACCAGCTAAATCGGATATGGGTAGCTCTTTTTCTTGGGAAGGATAACTTCTAGGTGTATCCTCTGTGATTTCACTATATGTATCATCTACAACAATTTCTTGTGCTAACCAAGCTGGTGTCTTGATATGAGAAGCAGGTGGCACTTCTGGCGGCGATGAGTTGGGAAAAGAATTCTCCGTGTCTTCTTCTTCTGCAAAGATGCGATCGCCAATCGGCAAATCAGTCGCCGCCTCAGTTGAGAAACTTTCCGGCGTTTCTGTCTGGCTATGTTCCTGTATGTCAATTTCTTCTACTTCCACCAAGTCCGTCTCTGACCCAATCTCCGTTTCAAGATTTAGGTCTGATGACAAATTGAGATCGTCAGCAGGAGTTTGAGAGCTATCAGAAAGAGGAGCCTGCTTGTCAGGCATTGTCTGATAGTTTAGAACATCATCTTGGTATTGCAAATAAACGGATTCAGGTAAGGTGTATCCTTGGCTCTGCATCCACTTTCTGATTAAGGGGGATAATTGGACTTCCGAACTTGGTGGAACTACAGTCATTTCTGCCATAGAGTTATCTATTAATTCCGAACTCGGTGGAATTACAGCCACTTCTGCCACAGCGTCATTTATTAATTCCAAAGTTGGTGGAACTACAGCTACTTCTGCCACAGAGTCATCTTGAGACTGTCCATCACCAGAAGCTAATTCAGGTGCATTTTCATACACCACTCCCATCGGTTCCATCTGTGGTGAATCCTCAGTCGCCTGAAATTCCGATGCATCGAATGCTTCTGGTGCATGATTTTTCACTTCTTCCTTGTCGTCAGGCAAGGTTTTGAGACGTTTTAAGTACGGAAAAGTGTTGCTAAGCATCGACACTCGATTATTTCTAATGACAAGCTGCTCCAAGTTGATGGGGGCGATAGGGGTTGTGATGTATTTTTTCTCTACAGATTCTTGTAGAGAAGGTTCTGTCACAGCGACATCTGTAAGTACAGCATCCGTGGCAACCGCTTTAGTGGTTTGCGTTTCAGGCAGCTTGGGCAACTGCGGCGATCGCAAATCTCCCGATTTATTCAGCTTAGATACCCGAATCGCTTCTTGTGGAACTTCTGGGTTACCGGGTAGTGGTAAAGGCTTATTTGGGAATGAATGGATAGGCTGAATTTGGGTTGTTTTTGCGGTTTTGACTAGGTTGAAAAGTTGCAAATCGAGACGAATAGATGTTGCTGGCTCTCTAGTAGCAGCCGACATTGGCGATGTACTAGCCTCGTCTAATAAGTTTAGTTGATTAGATTTTGTTGTAGTTGCGATCGCCAGTAATTCTGTGACATCAGCTGTAATTGTAAAAGATTGGCTAGCTAACAGCATTACTTCACCGACATTGGCGAGTGCGCCAAACAAACTAATGTCTGCCAAAATTAACTTGGATTCACAATCAGCAGGAATATTAATTGAAGAGTTAATAGTAAAGGGTAGCAACTTATCTGGTAAGGGTTGCCGTACCTGATTTAAAATTTCTGCTGCCAAGGGCGATCGCAGTTCAATTCTTAGTTCCAGTGCATGGAGATTTTCTGGATTTATTGTATAACTCTCCAGATTGGTTTTGTCTTGTAGCTCCACGCGTCCACTAATACTGAGTGTTTGCCCCCAACGAGCAATATAATTTTCTCGTTCTAGAGTCAGCAAAAGAGGAGGTGCTGGTTGTATAGCAGGAGAATCCTCAGCATTTTCATCCTCTAACAAAGATTCAGAGACTGGTAAAGCTAAATCTATTAAATTTTGTAAAATTTGCTCTGTCGTTTCCCCTTTGAGCCAGACTGGGCTAACAGGCTGATCGATAACAGCTTCTTCTTTATCAGCGAACAAATCAGTGGTAGCAGCGTTATTTGGCGTGGCGTAGACGCTTTGGGGCTTGTCCTCAGACATCGCTTGCGTTGTCATAACAGTAGATTCCAAGTTGCCAATAACAGCTTCTTCTTTGTCGGCGAGCAAATCGGTGGTAGCAGCGTTATTTGGCGTGGCGTAGACGCTTTGGGGCTTGTCCTCAGACATCGCTTCTGTTGTCACAACAGTAGATTCCAAGTTGCCAATGACAGCTTCTTTTTTGTCAGCGAGTAAATCGGTGGTAGCAGCGTTATTTGGCGTGGCGTAGAAGCTTTGGGGCTTGTCCTCAGACATCGCTTCTGTTGTTACAACAGTAGATTCCAAGTTGCCAATGACAGCTTCTTTTTTGTCAGCGAGTAAATCGGTGGTATCAGAGTTATTTTGCGCGGTAATCAGTTCTGGTGTAACAGCAGCAGATATCAAGTTGTCATAGGAAACAAAATCTGGGTGAGCAGGTACATTTAATACACTCTCGCCTGTACCCAACTTTCCGACTACTGCCTCATCTACTGGTTGAGACAAGACTTGCAAATGAATACTGTATTGCCAGGATTTACCGAGAATATCTGACATCAAGTCCCCGGAGCATCGCAACTGCCAAATTCCTGACTTGAGATGAGTGAAGGGAATTACCGCCATTAACCCTTCTGAATTAGTGCGTCGCGATCGCTTTTGGATTCGCCGCTTTGGTGGAACTTCGCAGGTTGAAGAGTGAGTTACCCGCACTTCCACATCTGTATGGGGAAGGTTAGAACGAGCCAAAACTCTATACCAACCTTCTAAAATTTCTAAGTTTGGCGATTCCAGGACATGCCAAGAGCGATCGCCCTGTTTCTGAATCAGAAATTGCCAGTGTTCCATTGTGAGTGGTGCCCAGACCAAAAAGCAGCTGAGTAATAGTTAGCATTACCTTGCTTGCAAGTTTACCTCAGCAATCTGTAATTGCATAACCAAATGTAATGTTTTGATTCAGATACTAAACACTTACAGGCAGATAGTCCACAACTAGGTCATGAAAATGTCTTGCCCTTACACCCCCACACCCCTTTTAAAGCTAGACACCCACGGACAAATAGCCTACAACGAGGGTATGAAGATGTCTTGGCTTTACACCTTCACACCCCTACACCCATTTTCAAGACAAGTTTATTCTGAAGACGATGAGCTTGGTCTAAGTCTTTCCCGCCAAGAAGGTTGTTGCTTTGAACCTGATGAACCAGAACTATTACTGTTGGAGGATGGAGACTGCCTAGACCTAGTAGGCGGTGAAGAATCTGAGTCGGTTCTTCTATATCGCCTTCTGGGACGAGATGATTCTGAGGAAGATTCAGTAGAACTTGATGCTTGGCTACGATAACGCCGCCGTCTTCTAGGTGATTCTGAAGATGTACTGTCGTCTTGTTGATAACGTCTTCTACTCCTTCTAGATGAGCCGCTATCGTCAGAATTACGAGTGTTTTCCTGGTCATCATCATCTGAAGAAATAGAACGATGTACCACTCGTCTGGGCTTGACAGGCTTTGCCTTAATGCTGGCTTTGCGACCCTCTAACTTGGGTCTTGCGGGGAATTTTTCTACAGGCATTCCCTCTACCGCTTTTTCCATAAATTCATGCCAAGTGTAAGCGGCGCTGCTACTGCTCCCCCAAGTAGGGTGGTTGTCATCATTACCCAGCCAAACACCCGCTACCAACTGGGGAATGTAGCCAATGAACCACAAATCGCGGGCTTCATCGGAAGTACCAGTTTTTCCCGCAACAGGTCTATTATCTAATTGAGCAGCGCCACCAGTACCATCTGTTACTACGTTGCGTAGCATCCAGGTCATGATGGCGGCACTATCAGCGTCAAGCGATCGCTTAGCTTGCAACTTATCTGACCAAACCACTTGACCTTGGCGGTTGAGGACGCGGCGAATGCCATGAGGTTCTGCGTGCAATCCTTGAGTGGCAAAGCTGCCGTAAGCGCTAGTCAATTCCAGCAGATTGACTTCGTTCGAGCCGAGAGCTAGGGAATAGGTGGGCTTCAGCTCCGATTTAATTCCCATACCATGAGCTAGTTTAATGGTTGGCTCAAATCCCACATCAATTAATACCTTTACCGCAATGATATTGATGGAACGGGTAAGGGCATCTCGCATAGTCATCGAGCCGTGGAAGTTTTCACCATAGTTTTTTGGTTCGTAGCCATCCACGACAAATGGTTGATCTAAGTAGCTGTAGTAGGGACTCTTACCGCTAGCTATAGCTGTGGCATAGACAAATCCTTTAAATGTCGATCCTGGCTGGCGCTGTGCCTGAGTAACGCGATTAAACTGGTTTCTACCAAAATCTTTTCCCCCAACCATTGCCTGAATTGTACCAGTACGGGGGTCGATGGCTACCAAAGCCGCTTGCTTAAAGTTCTCCCAGCGACCTTGATTTCGCAACGTTTTGGCAACTGCTTCTTCTGCTGCCTTCTGCCAAGTCGGATTCAAAGTAGTTTCTACTGTTAAACCCCCGCCAGCTAACACATCAGCAGAAACGTACTTTGGCAATTCTTTTTGGATGTAGCTGGTAAAGTAGGGAGATTCTACTTGCAGGCGCTTAGGCAAGCTACTTTTTAGAGTGATTGGTTGCTGAGCAGCTGCCTGCCTTTCGGCTACTGTAATGATTCCATCGTCTTGCATCCGTTGCAATACCAGATTACGCCGCTGTTTAGCTGCTTCTGGATTCTGCTCCGGAGAATACAAGCTTGGGGCAGGAGCTAATCCGGCAATTGTGGCCATTTCCGCTAGAGAAAGTCGATCCACAGGTTTACTGAAGTATACCCATGCCGCATCTGCTACACCGTAAGCACCAGACCCCAAATACACCAGATTCAGATAACGCTCTAAAATCTGGTCTTTGGTCAATTCTTGCTCCATTTTCTGTGAGAGACGGACTTCCTTGAGCTTGCGCCAGATTGTCCGCTCTTGTTTAAGAAAGAGAATTCGCGCTAGTTGTTGAGTGATGGTGCTACCACCTTCGACTACATCCTGCGATCGCAAATTATTCCAAACTGCTCGAATAATCCCTTGGGGATCGACTCCACTATGCTGCTCAAACCTTCTATCTTCTGAGGCGATGAAAGCTTTTCTCAACTTCTCAGGTATTTGCTTGAGCGTTAGCTGTTCTCTAGTTGCTTCTCCTTGTTGTTGTAGGATAGTGCCATCGCTAGCTTTGATAGTCAGTGTTTGCTCCCGGACAAGGGCATTTAGTTCTGATTTATCCGGTAAATTCCGATCTACTGACCCTAAAACGTAGCTTAAGGCAACGATCCCACCACCTACACTCAAGCCTGTCCAAAACCAGAGGCGACGATAAAATGGTTTATCGCGGCTGGTAAACCTACCAACGATCCCAGATGAGATACTGCTCACCTGGCTCAAAAACTGCCTTCCCCTCACCGGTTTTGTTGGGGGTAAGCTTTCGCGTGTGGATTCTTCACTTTCGTAACGATTACCAGGCCGCAATCGCGGTTCCTCCTTGTCAGAGTCACTTGAATTAGTTGCTCGTTGCTTGAACTAGGAGGTAAACTTCCCCACGTCAGTTCCTTGCTCAAAGTAGCTGACACCTAACCACCATGTAATCATCTTCGGGTTAGCGTACCACGTTCGTGTTAGTATAATAGCCTATAAATTATTAACTGAATTCAGTGCTACACAATGTATTTTTAAATTTATTAATTTTTATTTTTGAGAAAAAATATCATGGTTTTGTGTAGTTGTTTAAACCAATAAAATTATTAAAATACTTGGACAAACTGTAACTAAGGATGCACTAAAGCAGCAGAGAATATTTTATTTAAAGCTAGTGGGATCAATGCGATGCAGGCACAATGTGCAGTTGCTCTTGGTAGTAATATTGGCGATTCCCATGCAATTTTAGAAGCAGCGATAGAGAGATTAGCTCACGCACCCGGTATTGTGCTACAAGCAAAATCCAGGTGGTATACAACCAAAGCTGTAGGGCCACCCCAGCCAGATTACTTGAATGGCTGCGCCATTTTGCAAGTAAAATTGTCTCCGCAGCTATTGTTGGATACTTTGTTAGCAATAGAGCAAGAATTTGGCAGAGTGCGTCAGGAACGTTGGGGACCGCGATCGCTAGATTTAGATTTGTTGTTATATGATGATTTGAGACTAGATACGCCAACTCTCCAGATTCCCCATCCCCGAATGCGGGAGCGAGCCTTCGTCCTAGTACCGCTTGTAGAAATTGCCCCAAATTGGGTAGAACCAGTTTCCGGAAGAGTGATTAAAGAGCTGGTAAAAGAGGTAGACTGTTCAGATGTACATTTGTTAAAGGGCAATTAAAGTTACCACCCATAAACGCACAAAACGCTGATTTAACAGTCAACAGCAGTGTTTACCTGTGTATTTAAAGACAACAAAATTTTGTTATGCCATTAGGTAGAGAATTACCACAGTTACTAAAACAACGCTTACTTTATAAGGGGCGTAAGTTTGATTTTGAAGTGAATCGCTTGCGTTTGCCCAATAAAATAGAGGGAGAATGGGAGTGTATTCGTCACCCTGGTGGTGCCCTAGCTGTACCTATAACAGCAGAGGGGAAACTTGTACTAGTACGACAATATCGTTTTGCAGTACAAGGACGAATCTTAGAATTTCCTGCCGGCACTGTAGAACGTAATGAAGATCCCTTAGAGACAGTACAACGTGAAATTGAGGAAGAAACTGGCTATAGTGCCCAAAAATGGGACAAATTAGGTGAGTTTTTCCTGGCTCCTGGCTATTCTGACGAAATCATCTATGCTTTTCTCGCACGAGATTTGCAAAAGCTGGAGACACCGCCAGCAGGAGATGAGGACGAGGACATTGAAACTGTGTTGTTAACTCCCGAAGAACTCGAAAGAGCTATCCTCGAAGGAGAGCCAGTAGATGCTAAATCAATTTCTAGCTTTTTGCTGGCGCGGTCTTTTTTAATTTAGTCAGAGACGCGATTAATCGTGTCTCTACAACTGACAACTGACAACTGACAATTATGTTACTAGAGTTGGCGATTGGGGATGCTTATGGCGCAGGCTTTGAATACGCCAATGAAATGGGCGCTTATAACGATTTAAGTCAATACTTCAAACATCCCCGTCATCGACTCATCCCTGGCAGCTATACAGACGACACGCAGATGAGCATTGCCATTGCAGAAGTGATAGTGGCTCAATTGCAGTGGACACCAGAAGTTTTAGCTGACAGTTTCGTTAAAACTTTTAAACGCGACCCTAGAGAAGGTTACGCCAGCCGTTTTTACCAATTTTTGCTAGAAATCCAGGATGGAAAAGAGTTTTTAACTAGAATTTGCCCTGACAGTGATAAAAGTGGGGCAGCAATGCGTGCAGCACCAATTGGGATTTATCGCACCCCAGAAAAAGTCATTGAGGCGGCAACAATTCAAGCGGCCATTACCCACAATACACCTGACGGGATCGATGCTGCGGTAGCAGCAGCTTTAATGTCGCACTACTTTATTTATCGACTGGGGTCAAAACTCAAATTAGGACAGTTTCTAGAAGGTTATGTATCTGGAAATTGGTCTAAGCCTTGGCAGGGTACAGTCAAGTCTCAAGGCTGGATGAGTGTCAGGGCTGCTATTACTGCTGTGATGCGAAATGACAGCATGAGCAAGCTGTTACAAGATTGTATCGCTTTTACAGGTGATGTCGATACAGTAGCAGCGATCGCACTGGCCGCCGGTTCATGCAGCGAGGAAATCAGCCAAGACATTCCCAGCCATCTTGTCACAGGCTTAGAGAATGGCCCATACGGCAGGGATTATCTCATCGAATTAGATAAGCAGCTAATGAGTGTTAATTGTTGACAGTCAACAACCGATAAGTAGAAAGGTGCAAATAAACATAACTATGTAACGAAAAGTAAACTTAGCTCAAACCCTCTTCCCTCCTGCCTTCTGCCCTCTGCCTTCTGCCTTGTCTCAACGATAAATATTCACACCGACCTACTTAGTATCGGGTAATTGATTTCTTGGAGTTCCTTAAGAATAGCTAAATATAATACATAGTTTGGAAGTATTGCACTTCTCTTCAGTCCTAATTTAAATATCTACCTTTAATAAGCTTGTTTGGCAGACACAGCTATGACATACTGCTATTTAGGAATCATAAAACACTGTATTCCTACCAACTTAACGTATTTATCCTTTTTCATAAAATCAAGTTAAAAATTTATCTTTTTGAATGCGTTGGATACTCAGTTGAAGTTTTTTTTGAGTAGGTCACTATTCCTCATTCCCCACTACCATACGGGCGTAAGGCCTTATGCCCCTCCCTACTCCTCTTTTCATAGGAGCGATGAAAACAAATAAAGCTCTTAACAGTGCCGGTAAGCTGACTGCACTTTTATGCCTGATAACTATATTCCTTACGCCTTTTGTGATTGTCAATGCAGGAGAACGCGGGGTATTAATGCAGTTTGGCAAAGTGCAAGACCAAATCTTAGGAGAAGGAATTCATGTAATTATTCCCATAGTCAATACTGTGGAAAAGCTGAGCGTTCGCGTGCAAAATCAGGATATTTCGGCTGAAGCTTCTTCAAAGGATTTACAAGATGTCTTCGCGAATGTGGCACTAAATTGGCATCTTATCCCGGAAGAAGTCAATGCTATTTTTCAACAGATTGGGGATAAAAAAAGCGTAATTAGTCGGATTATTAACCCAGCAGTTGAAGAAGTTATAAAAGCAGTCATTGCCAAATATACTGCCGAAGAAGTTATTACGAAACGAGGAGAAGTAAAATCCGAAGTAGACAATGCATTAACTACACGACTGGGTAACTATCACATTGCAGTTGATGATATTTCTCTTGTCCACGTTCATTTTTCTGAAAGATTTGGTGAGGCGGTAGAGGCAAAACAGATTGCTGAACAAGAAGCAAAACGGGCAGAATTTATCGCGCTGAAGGCAACAAAAGAGGCTGAAGCAAAAGTTAATTTAGCAAGAGGAGAGGCTGAAGCAAACAGATTGTTACGTGATGGTTTAACTACAGAAATACTCCAAAGGCAAACAATAGAAAAATGGAATGGTAAACTTCCATTAATAGTTGGTAAGGATGTACCAAAATTTTTTCATTTGACTGAATTATTAGAAGCTAATGACAATTGATATTATCTGTACAATTTTCACTTGTCTTTTACAGCAGCGATCGCTGCTGGGTGAGTACTTAGCTATATTTTATTAATTATTGGAGAATAAAGCAGGAGCATCAAGAATCTTCAACTGCATTAATACTATAACCACGAGGGTAAAAACAGTTGAAGAAACTAGACCTGTGAGTAATTCTTTTTTGAGGTTACGCTCTTTGGATTCCTTTTGAAAAATATCAGCAGATCCTACCTGCATCAAAAGAATACCCACAATGTTAGTCAGCCAGTATCCTATGATTGAACCAGGTATAAGTAATTTTGGAGACAATAAACTACATATATACCCAAAACCGTAAGCAATTGGCAGATTAAATAACAGATCGTTCCACCAACATAGTGGCGATAATAGATATCCTAATACTAGAAAGAATCCACCTCTGAGTTTTGTTAAAATGTCTTTTTTGAACTCCTCTGGAACAGTTGGTTCTAACTGCTCGGAGATTTTTTGTTTTGCTAAGCTTAAGTCTTGACTCACTTTTTGGACGCTTTCCATAAAAACCTTATACTCTATCGACTTAGTGTAGTTTAATCTAAAAACTAGACAAAAGTCTAGTGCTAGAGCGATCCGATTTGAGATTGTGCGGAAAGTTGAGCCAGTCGCTATTCGTCGTTAGGTCTTCCTGGATATGGATTATCGAGCATAACTTAGCAGAGGTTTCCTCGTTTGAAAAAGGGAGTAGACAGTAGGGGATACTCCTTTTTCATGCTTGGTTATGGGATTTTCCCGTGATTGGCTGACTTGAAAGGTGCTGAGTACCGAGTAAAAGTCAATGAGTCAGCAAAATAGATTTTTATTCATCCTGGTGTACGTAGTTCATAATGGCTACTTGGTACTTATAAAGGCTGGGTTATTTTTGAGGCTGAAACTGGTGTAAAGGCTTAATAGTTTAAAATTATTAAAATAATAGTTTCTATGTATGGTCATTGTAGAAATTCAAACTAAATAATAGCTACAATAAAAATGACGAATAATTTCATAATAAAATGACAATTTTTCCTTCAAGTAACACACTATTAATCGCAGGAATTGTATTTATAACGATTGCTGTTATCGGACAATCTAAATTAGGTTTTTTAGAAATTAATCCCGGCTGTTTCGGCAGAACATTGGCTTTATTTATTGGAATTGTGAGTTTAGCATTTGCAGTTGGATTATTGAATTTCCCATTAGAAAACTTTGATTTACTCAAAACTTATCTAGCAAAAGAAATTCAACAGAATATTAGCTTGATTAACGATTTTTTGCAGGGTTCGTAACTGGGAATTGATTCAAGCTAGGAGCGAGAGGTGATGACAACAGATTATAAACCGTGCTTGATTTGCGATCGCCTAGCGCTTGTTAGCGCTCAACCAGCATCACCTTTAGACGGTACAACAATCTCGCGATTGGGAATTGTAACTCTCACAACCAGTAAAGGGACAGTTGTTTGGAAAAACTTCGGCATAGCAAATCTTCCAGGAACCGGAGACTTTGGTACAAAAGTAGATGGAGTACTTGCTGAGTATAATAATGTCGATCTGGTAGCCAGCACTGGTATATTTGCGGGAGCTACAGGAATAGTCTTCAGTACTGGGTTCACTAAATATAATCAACAAGGTTACCCAATAGGGTTTCTTGGTGATGTACGTGGTAAAGTCTGCATACCCGATAACGCAGACAAACGTTAAGGAGATTGCTCATTGAATACTTTATGCATTGACAAGTGTGACCTGAAAAATCACTGTACTTCTTCAATACATTCACTGAATTCAAGATAAGAAGAATTATTCTATATTTACAAATCAGAAGGAAATATTAGCATTTAAGATAGCGATCGCCAACACGATTGATTAATATTTACAGCATCGAACTTACGTTAACTTATAACTTGGTTAGAATTTCTGGCAACAACTGACTAGGTACTTTAGATAAGGCGAGATTTTGTCCCTGGATGCCTAATTCGCTGTGGAAAGCCCGAATTGTTTTCACCACATACGCAAAAGTTGTTTGATAAGCTTCTGGTTGTTGGTTGAGTCCATTTAAGGCTTGCAAATGGTTGTCTAATGCTGCTTCTAAATGTTGCGATCGCATCGCTTTGTCACCATTAAAAGCATTATCCGTTACTAGCTGATAATGGGCTAATCCTAAATTATTATGAGCAGCAAACACGTCAAAACTTAAAGAAGCACTGTTCAGTGAGTGAGCCAAGGCAATGGCTTCTTCGTAAGCGCTGATACACAATTGCAGTAACTTTTGCCGCACATCTTTTGTTGTTTGGGATAAGTTTGCTAGATGCCAGTATGCAGTACCAAGATTATTTTGAGTGGCAGCGCAGGCACTGGGAACATGAACGGGAGTCCGATATTTGAGAGCTTCGCGGTAGACATCGATAGCTAGGCGCAGGTTTTCTGCTGGTTGTTCGTATTGGGCCAGGTTCCAGTAGGCAGTGCCGATGTTGTTTTGAATCATGCCATACTTCAGCGGTTCCTGTTCGGGGCTGTAGTGAGCAAGTGCTTCATTGTAAGATGCGATCGCTTGCTGCAAATGCACAATTGGTTGATGGTATTGTGCGAGATGCCAATAAGCAGTACCTAAATTATTCTGACAAGCAGCATACTTTAATGGGTCAGTTTCGGCTGTACGGTAACGCAGTGCTTCGCTGTAAGCTGAAACTGCTTGCTGCCAATTCTCGGCTGGGTGAGAAAAACGGGCTAAATCACCGTAAGCTGTTCCCAAATTATTTTGCACCCGTGCGTAAGTTTCGGCGTGTGTCTGAGGTGAAATCAGCTTTAAAGCCAACTGATAAAATTCAATTCCCTGCTCTATGTAAGTTTGTCCCTCTTCGGAACTGTGTGGTGTGCGATACAGCATCCAGTAAAGTGTACCTAAATCATTTAAAATATCTGGCAGTTGTGGTGAGGCTTCATCGTGAGCGATCGCCTCTTGATAAGCAAGAATTGCCACCATTAAATTTTCTATGGTTGACTGTCCTTGCTCAATGCGAAGGCGATATAAGTTTCCCAACTGATGATAAGCTGCTGCTAGCGTTTCTTGTGAAGCTTCTTGTGAATGTAATTCCTCAATTTGCAACAAAATTTCTTGCGGTTGCCAGTTATCTTCTCTGTCTTCAGCCTTTGGATTAATCGTTGCTGTTACTAGCTGTGCTAATTCTTTACTAACATAAGACAACGACGATAGCGATAAGCTCTTATTCTCACTTGCTCTGTTAGCTACATATTCCTGCTGCTGTGGCTCATTTGCAGGTGCAGTTTCTTGTCTACCTGCTGTTGTCGGTATTTCTGACGACAAATTAAAATCATCTGCAAACTTGAGATTTGTGGCTGCTGCTTCTTTGAGTTCTGCTTCAATCGCTGATTCTTCCAAAATAGATTGCTCAAAATTCCCTAAGTCCAAACTTCTAGAAGTGGAAAAACGCTCCGGATAGTCTGAATTATGCGTCGTTGGTGTAGGTTCTCCAGCAAATACAAATATACCAGTACGCCAACGCCAAAACTGTGGAGCCGACTGCTGAATAGCAGACAACCAAGGACGCGATACCCACAACAGTAGGCTAGACTCAAGAAATCGGCTAAATTCTTGGCTAGAGAAATACTGTTCGCTTAAGCGCAAATTGTGTAAAAATAAACGCTGTACTGCTACAGGCTGCTTAGTTAGCTGTTCCACACCAACAATCTGAAATGTTGGTATTGGTAAAGGTCGCCCAGGCGTATCTTTTGATGCACCAACAATTGGTGGTGGATAGTTAGCTAGCCATTGATTTATCTGAGCTATGGGATTAGGCTCGCTTAAATTCAGCCGTAGAGTAACTAACCGCGGGTAGGCTGGAGTGCTAGTTGCCTGTCCATCTAATGGCTGATATAAAATTTGCCCAACTGGATAAGCTAAAGTGGAATGCAAACGAGCCGCCACTTGATTTCTCAAGTGTAAATCATCACATACCGCCAAAAATATTTGTCGCCGTAAGTCGAGACTAAGGGCAAGTTTTAGACGGTGATAAACTTGGCGGTTCCAAGCGAAATTATCGGAGTGTGCAGTATCATTCACGCTCATGGCGGCTAAAGAGCCAAAACAAAGTTTACATCCCCTCATACCAATTTTGGATTTTGCGAAAAGTTGAGCCAGTGCCTTGGACGGGTTTCCCGGCTTGAAGCAACTGGCGTTGCGTGCGGTGAGGGGGTCGCAGTCTTGGCGGTGAGGCAGTCCGATCTTGGGGAAACCCCAAGTGGAGGAACTGCCGAACCCGTAAGGGTTTCCGTCGATTGCGATAGCGCAGCGAAGCGCGAGTCTTTTCCCAAGGGGAGACGCTACGCGAACGAGCGTCACCCCCGAACCCGGAGGGGGGTTCCCCCGTTGAGCAAACTTTTCAAGACAGATTTTGGAGCCACGTATAGTTTCCCGGCTTGGGCAAAGTGGCGCGATGTGGATTAAAAGTCTTGATTACAAGGCTATTCCACAAATCTTAAACAATACTATTTACGCCATTTTGGTATGATAGAGCGCATTCAAATAAGCTAACAATCTTACTATGACTGTTATCAAGTAGATGTTACTCTACTCTGGATATATTGAGCTTTTCAGATTATGCAAAAATTAAGTATATAATTATACTTTAATATTATTGTAATTCTAACAAAAAATAAAAAACCAGGCTCCTACCAAAATGGGAACCTGAAAAATTAACAAAATTAAGTTTTATTAAAAAAGTTTTTGCTCAACTAAGATTAGAAACCGAGAAAGCGACAAAAATTAAGCCACCAACCAAAGCTGTGGCGGCCACTCCTAAGTAAATATAGGTACGTTTTTGCACCTCTGTAGGAGGTTCTGCTTGATAAATTTTTGGTTCCTTAGCAAAATTATTTAGAAGACCGCCTTCTTCCTTTGTATAGGGCATGAACCAGTTCCTTATTTCCTTTATTTATTTAATGTTACAGAAACATATATATTATGCTCTCATACTAGGGGACGAAATCTTTACATTAGTCAAAAGTCCAGATTCAACAATCCATAGTCTAAGCATTAGCTGTTGACTATTGAACGCCAGTTCGCTCAATGGGGAACCCCCAAAGTTCGCTTGGAGGGAAACCACGCCAGTTTACACAATCAGGAGGCAGTCCGTTCGGTCGCCAGACTTGTAGACGCGTCTACCCTGGGGAACCCTCTTCGAGGGAACGAGACCGACTTTGCCGAACAAGTTCTCCGTTCGCGTTAGCGGCGACCCTAAAAGAAGGAGTACCCGCAGGGTAGGAACTGCCGTGGGAACCCTCGCAAGCGGCTCCTCATGGCGACTTCTTTTTGCACGCAACTGGCTCCTGTTGACTATTGACTAACTAGTAATCGTGCCGGTGAGTGGTGAACTAGCACTTGCATAGTCTTTAATAGGCATCCTGCCGGCAAGGTATGCCAAACGTCCGGCGACTGTGGCTAAATTCATGGCATGAGCCATAACTGCTGGATTTTGGGAAAGAGCGATCGCACTATTAATCAATAAGGCATCTGCCCCTAATTCCATCGCCTGTGCAGCTTCTGATGGCGAACCAATGCCAGCATCTACCACCACTGGCACGCCAGCATTTTCAATGATGATCTGAATATTGGCGGTTGTCTTTAGCCCTTGTCCCGAACCAATGGGCGATGCTAGAGGCATGACTGTAGCACAGCCTACATCTTCTAAGTGCTTAGCTAACATTGGGTCAGCGTTGATATAGGGCAACACCACAAAACCTTCTTTCACGAGTTGTTTTGCGGCTTCCAATGTCCCAATTGGGTCGGGAAGTAAATATTTCGGATCGGGTATTACTTCTAACTTCACAAAATTATTATCTTCCTGTCCCAATAGCTTCGCCATTTCTCGCCCCAAACGAGCAACGCGAATCGCCTCGTCTGCGGTTTGACAACCTGCGGTATTAGGCAACATCCAGATTTTTGTCCAATCTAGTGCTTCGGCTAAACCTTCGTGTCCCGGTGCTTTGGTTTGCACTCTTCTTACTGCTACGGTGACAATCTGGCAACCACTAGCGGTAATGCTTTGCTGCATTTCCTCAATACTACGATACTTGCCCGTTCCCGTCATCAAACGAGATTGGAAAGTTTTACCAGCAATTACAAGTGTTGAGTCCTGAGTGAGAAGTGGGGGGTTTTCTGACGATACAATAGGGTGATGTCGATGTCCGTTGGAGAAATTGGCAGAGTGAGTGAGCATGGAGGTGGAAGTAGATGGCTGAGTATGGAAGCGAGAATAGTGAAAATTAGACAGTAGAGGATCTGATTTTTGTTCCCAAATTAAATCGGCAAGCAAAACTGCGGTTATGGGCGCAAGCAAAATGCCATTGCGGTAATGACCTGTAGCAAAGGTTAAATTTGGACAATGGCTAGCACCAAGGATAGGTAATTCATCGGGTGTGGTTGGGCGAAATCCCCACCAAAATTCTTGGATAGGATAATCCTGTAATTGGGGATATAGGCGAATTGCTCGTTGGAGTAAGCTTTGAATACCTGCGGGGGTGTTGTGGGGGGTAAAACCGACATCTTCGCTAGTTGCACCAATAATGAGCGCTCGCTCGCTCCTGGGCACGATGTAAATGTCTTGACCAAATAAAATTCGCTTTAAAGGCAATTCTGGTAAAAATTCTGGTACGCGCAAGCTGAGCATTTGCCCTTTGCGAGGGCGCACGGGTAACGGTAATAATTCATTTGACCAAGCACCTGTGGCTAAGACATAATGAGCAGCGCGAATTACTCCGGCATTCGTTTGCACGCCCGTCACTTGTCCTTGCTGCTGTAAAAATGCTTCTACTGTAATGCCGTCTTTGAGTTCAACACCAACAGACTCAGCGGCTGTCCAAAGTACATGTGCTAAAGCGCGATTATCAACTTGTGCATCTTCTGGATACCACCAACCACCAACTACTTCATCTCCCAATCCTGACTGATATTGATGAATAGCTGCTCGGTCTAACCAGTAAGCAGGTGACTCACGGGCGTGAGGAGAGGGAAATGAGGGAGATAAAGGGGATGAGGAGGAAATTGCTTCCCCTGCTCCTCTGCTCCTCTGCTCCCCTGCTCCTCTGCTCCTCTGCTCCCCTGCTCCTCTGCTCCTCTGCTCCCCTGCTCCTCTGCTTTCTTCATAAATGGGTGCTAAAATGCCACAGGGTCGATAACCAGTATTTAAACCGATCAAATCTTCTAGTTTGCGCGTCCAGTCTGGATATAATGAACGCGATCGCCAACATAAAGAATACATTGCCTCATCTGGGATGTTTTCCGCATCTGGTGCTAGCATCCCAGCGGCAGCATGAGTGGCAGCAGCTTGAAAATCACGGCAAAGCACGGTGACATGTGCCCCGCGCAGTTTGAGTTCAATGGCGATCGCCAAGCCAATAACGCCGCCACCGATAATTAAAATGTCACTAGTCATTAGTCACCGATCGTCAATCGTTAGCTATTTCTTATTAGTACATAACTAATAACTCATAACTAATAACTCATAACTTGTAACTAACGACTAGTAACGACTACCACAAAGCTCGAATCGGTTCGTTGTTTTGATTTGTTTCACTTGACGTGTCTGTTGATTGCACGTCGGTAGCGCTGGTATCTGGTGTATTCTCAGGAGATGAGAATGAATCATTGGGAGCGTTGTTTTGGGCAACGCTAGTCCTGTTTTCGGTAGAGTCGTTATTTTCTTGGGTAGAACTCGTTCTGTCTTCATTAGTGCTGAGTTCATCCTGGGCAACACTAGTTCTACCTTCAGTTGACGTATTATTACTCCTATTCCTGCTGGGAGCAGAGCTATTAACATTAATATTAGCTGGGAGGACTTGTGATTTTTTGCCAGTGGGAGTGTTACTGGCAGTTTGTTGCCCCATGGGAAAGTTGATGCCTAGCAATGTACCTAACAAAATCGCCAAGCCTCCAGCCATTAGAATTAGCGGTGTCCATCTACCCATTTTGTTTTGCTCCTTTGTAACCTAACCTTTTAGTTTCTATACTGTTTGAGAACCTTGACCCCAAAATCCGTCAAATTTTGTTACTGTCACATCGCCTAAAACCTTAGTTTGGCAGGCTAAACGCAGGTTTCTTGTAGGAGAATGGGGAGGAAGCGAACGCCGCGCTCGATCGCGCCAATTCACCACAGAAACTTCACCCTCTACTTTGACAGCACAAGTACCACAACTGCCAATTCCTCGACAGTTTATTACCTTAGCACCGCCATTGTAGAGGTCAATGCCATTTTGCAGCAAAATTTTTCGTAAGTTAGCTCCGCGAACGCACTCAATTGTTTTACCTTGAGCTAGTATCTTGGGCATTTTTCAATTACCAAACTGGCTTGTTGTAGTATCTTGGCACATTGCCTTAAAAATTGTCTCGAAAGTCCCTGTCTTATGACCACAAATCCCACACCTCAAATTTGGCTCTATGACACCACGTTACGGGATGGCACGCAGCGCGAAGGGTTATCAGTTTCTATAGAAGATAAGTTACGCATTGCTAAAAGACTCGATCTACTAGGAATTCCCTTCATTGAAGGTGGTTGGCCTGGGGCCAATCCAAAGGATGTTCAATTTTTCTGGCAACAACAAGAAGATCCGCTCAAACAAGCAGAAATTGTTGCTTTTTGTTCAACTCGACGACCCAACACCATTGCTGCTGACGAGCCGATGCTGCAAGACATCCTCGCTGCGGGCACGCGTTGGGTAACAATATTTGGCAAATCTTGGGATTTACATGTCACCACAGGTCTAAAGACGACTTTAGAAGAAAATTTGGCAATGATCCGCGATACCATCGAGTTTTTTTGCTCTCAAGGTCGTCGCGTCATTTACGATGCAGAACACTGGTTTGATGGTTACAAGCAGAATCAAGATTATGCTTTACAGACATTAGAGGCAGCATTCAAAGCTGGCGCTGAATGGCTAGTCCTCTGCGATACAAACGGCGGTACCTTACCCCACGAAGTTAGCCAAATCGTGCAACATGTAGTACTGGCGACTGGCGACTGGCGACTGGGAACTGGGAAAGGAGTAAGGAACCAAGGAAAACAGGTAGAGAGCGGAAAAGTTACCCGATCCCCGATCCCCGATCCCCAATCCCCAATCCCCAATCCCCAAATCGGAATTCACACTCATAATGATTCGGATATGGCAGTAGCTAATGCTTTAGCTGCTGTGATGGCAGGGGCAAGGATGGTACAAGGGACAATTAACGGTTACGGCGAACGTTGTGGTAATGCTAACCTCTGTTCGTTAATACCCAATTTACAATTGAAGCTAGGTTACAGTTGTATCGGAGAACACCAGCTCAATCAGCTTACAGAAGCTAGCCGTTTCGTTAGTGAAGTGGTGAACCTTGCTCCTGACGAACATGCCCCTTTTGTCGGACGTTCGGCTTTTGCTCATAAAGGCGGTATTCATGTCTCAGCAGTAGAACGCAATCCCCTCACTTACGAACACATTCAACCAGAACAAGTCGGTAATCGCCGACGCATCGTAATTTCCGAACAGTCTGGACTCAGCAATGTTTTAGCGAAAGCCCGTACTTTTGGGATTGAACTGGATAAACAAACGCCCCAAGCCCGGCAAATTCTCCAGCGCCTCAAAGATTTGGAGAGTGAAGGATATCAATTTGAAGCCGCAGAGGCAAGTTTTGCCTTGTTGATGCATGAGGCTTTGGGCGGTCGCCAGCAGTTCTTTGAAATCAAAGGCTTTCAAGTTCACTGTGACTTGATTGAGGGCAAAGAAACTAACAATGCCCTAGCCACAGTTAAAGTAGCTGTCAGCAGCAAGAATATTCTGGAGGCAGCAGAAGGTAATGGTCCAGTTGCAGCTTTGGATGCAGCTTTACGCAAAGCTCTGGTCAACTTTTATCCACAAATCGCTACTTTTGAGTTGACAGATTACAAAGTGCGAATTCTTGACGGACATACAGGCACCGCAGCGAAAACCCGCGTGCTAGCAGAATCAGGTAATGGTTATCAACGCTGGACGACTGTAGGGGTTTCGACCAACATTCTGGCAGCTTCTTATCAAGCAGTGGTAGAAGGATTGGAATATGGTTTATTGTTACATTCCCAAGCTGAAGCGGCGTTGAGAGCTTCGAGTTGAGGAGTAGAGGGGATGAGCAGGATGATGGAGATGAGGGAGGATTAGAGGTCAAGGGAAAAAATCTCTTTCTCCCTTTCTAGTCCCTACTCCTTACTCCCTATTCCCCATTTTCTAGACAGTGTTGGTTGGTCGGCCAGAAATCTCAAAACAGTAGCTCAATTGACAATCCCAGACAGATATTTATTGTCATTCTCACACCGAAAAAAGCGATGTCTAATAGCAAACCCTACGGGTGACACTCCTAACGTCGCTACCGCTACGCTAACGCCAGTTCCTTTATGCCGGGGAACCCGTCCACCGGACTGGCTCACGGCTTTGCGTCTAAGCAATTTGAGCCAAAATTTCTAAAAATTAATACACTTACACTACAGATAACCAGACACTTTCTACTTTGCATTTATGGAAAACTTTCCCAAGCTTGGCTAACCAATTTACTTAGCCAGCGTCGTTGCTGCTGATCTAGCACTGTGTCATCAGCTAGCACTTGAGCGGTTAATTCTTCCAATGATTGACCTTGAGAGCGAACAATTTTAATAACACCAGCGATCGCTGAGGCAACTAATTCTTCATCAATCGGCTTTTGTTGTAAGGCAAAAATTTCTTGAGGACTGTCTGGGATAGGATAATTCATGGCGTGGGTTTACAGAAATTCAAAATGAACAATAAATTAGACAAACTATTAAAAATTCTTTACTGAATCTTTACTCAAGTATTAGGGCGGAGTTTACCGCAATTTCTGCCTTTTTAAAATCTGTCTTAGTGAGTAGATTAATCGGAGATATCAGCAAAACATGAAAGAAATACTTTATTTAGAAGTTCCGATTCCGGATATGTCGGCTGTACGCAGCTGGCTACAAGCAGATTTTGAACCAGGAAATGGTGAAAAAGTGCTGACTCCAGATGGCTTTCGCCTCAGAATAACTACTGAAACTACAACTGCTGGTGCTGCCATTTCCGAAAAATTACCGACAGAGCTTTCTGTATTTGTCTGGTCAGTGCAGCGCACCACATATCTGAAAGTTTTCCGTTGGGCAGATCGACCCTTTTCTGGAGAAGGGCAAATCCTGCAACGCCTGAGCGCTGAAATCAGAAAGCGCTTTCCGCATAATTACCCAGAACCACCAAAGCTTGATTCTAGGCAATCAATTTTTGAATCACTATCGCCTTATTACCCCCTCACCGTCAAATATTTTCAGCAAATGCCCAACGGGGAATATGACCTCAAGCGTGCCTACTGGTGGGAGCAAAGATGGCGCGAAGGAGTACGTAATCCTCGACAGCCCCGGCAGGTGGTGTTTTCTGGTAAAGGGCACTGGGGACTGGGGACTGGGGACTGGGACAAAGAAAATCCCAATCTCCAATCCCTAATTCCTAATCCCCAATACGACCTGATCTACATCGGTGGTGCATTAGGTGCTATCCATGCGGCAGTCATGGCCAAATTGGGATATAAAGTGCTACTGGTGGAGCGAATGCCTTTTGGGCGCATGAACCGAGAATGGAATATTTCTCGTGATGAAATTCAAAGTTTAATTAATCTTGGTTTGGTGACATCTGCCGAGCTGGAAACTGTAATTGCTAGAGAGTATAAAGATGGATTTAATAAATTTTTTGATGGCAATAATCCAGCTAAACTGCGATCGCCTGTTTTGCACACACCCACAGTCCTGAATGTAGCTTTAGACTCTGACAAATGGCTGCAAATGTGCGGTCAAAAGCTGCGGGCAGCAGGCGGAGAAATTTGGGATGAAACAGAATTTATTTGTGTGGATATTGATGCATCACAAGTTGTTGCTACAGTCAAGCATTTACCCAGTCAAAAAGAGCAACAAGTGAGGGGGCGGCTGTTAGTAGATGCCATGGGAACCGCCTCCCCCATTGCTTGGCAATTAAATGGGGGTCGTGCCTTTGATAGTGTCTGTCCAACGGTGGGAGCGGTTATTGAGCGCGGGTTTGAGCCTGGAGTTTGGGATTCCCAGTATGGAGACGTGCTTTACAGTCACGGAGATATTTCGCGGGGAAGACAGTTGATTTGGGAACTGTTTCCTGGAGTGGGTGAAGAAATGACGATTTATTTATTTCACTACCACGAAGTCAATCCCGACAATCCTGGTTCCTTGCTGGAGATGTACGAGGATTTTTTCACGATTTTGCCAGAGTATCGCCGTTGCGATGTGGACAAGCTGGTGTGGAAAAAGCCGACATTTGGGTATATTCCGGGTCATTTTAGTGTAGGAAGTAGCGATCGCACAATTGCCTTTGATAGATTGATTGCGATCGGTGATGCTGCATCTCTCCAGTCACCTCTTGTCTTCACGGGCTTTGGTTCTCTAGTTCGCAACTTAGAACGCTTAACAACGCTATTAGATACCGCCCTCGAGCATGACTTGCTGAGTTTTCGTCACTTGAACCGCATTCGCGCTTACCAAAGCAACGTTTCCGTAACTTGGCTATTTTCCAAAGGCATGATGGTACCGATGGGGAAATTTTTACCACCCCAGCGGATTAACTCTATGCTCAATACCTTCTTTGGACTGTTGGCAGACGAGCCCCCAGAAGTAGCAGATAATTTCATCAAAGATCGGTGTGATTGGTTAACCTTCAACCGCCTAGCACTCAAAGCAGCTCGCAAAAATCCTGCCTTGTTGTTATGGATTTGGCAACTTGCCGGGCCAAAAGATTTAATACGCTGGCTTGGTAATTATTTCAACTTCGGTCGTCATGCTTTAGTTAGCGCTTTATTGAGTAAATGGTTCCCGCGCTTCCTGAGCGAAATTAAACCTTGGCTCGAACCCCGCTATCCCGGCTTATGGTTGCGGCTGTTAGTTATTCGCTACGCGATCGCAACTGGTAGACCGCGATCGCGAAATCAAGTAACAACAGTCAATTCAGAAGCCATAATTCAAAAGTCTAAAGCGAGAATTCTCAATTAGATATTAGTCAGTGGTCAGTGGCAAAACACAACTGACAACTGACAACTAACTATTAGGACGAAAATTCGGCAATTCCACTGATGATAATGATGTGCGTCCCTTAGGTGGACGCTCTGGATAAACTACTGGTGAAGGCGATTGATTTTCGTAGGTAGAGTTATCATCTGATTCTTCAGGCAAATCAGTCTCCGATAATTCCATTTGATTCAATTGCAAGGCTTCAGACAAATCATTCTCTGGTTCTTCACCAGTTTTCTGAGTCAGAGGCAAAGTGAAGGATAGTGATGAGTTATTTATTGGTGAAAGTGTAAAATCTTCCGCTAACGAAGGATAAGTAGTTGTGGGTGTGACTTCTCCTTCAGATGCTGCCAATTGCCCTTTTGGTGAAATTTCTGCTTCTTCGTCATCCTCAAGGGTTGTTGCCCAAGTCTCCCAGACAGGCGTATCAGGTTGATTGCTGTCTAAATTTATTTCAACAGTAGGCGATGCTGATGATGCAGCTGAAGGCTGGGAAGTGAAAAACATTTGGATGAGACTATCTAGTTGCTCATCTAGTTTTGATGACCCAAAAGATGAAACAGTTTCTGGTGTAGTCGGAGAATCGTCTTCTGGTGTAGTCGGTTTATCAGTTTCTAAAGAAGTGGGTGGTTGAGAGGGAGTAGGCGTGTTTTCTTTATTCGGCCAGCTCCAAGGAGATGATGGATTAGGAGTGGGATAATTGCTTCCATATGAGGATGGTGTAGAAGATTTACTCCAAGGATGCTCGATTTTATTAGTAAAGGATTCTGGTTCTGCTGACCAAGGTCTGATGGGTTGCACGTTGGGAAACAAAGACCGAGCTTTTTTAGAGAATCTTGTTTGATGACTGGCTGTGTGGGCGGTATTATTTGCTGTTTCGTCTAGGGAGTCATAGCTGGGAACAGTTGTATCTAAACATTTTTCCAGCGCTGCCTTAAATTGCAGGGTCTGGCGTTGTTGACGCATCAGCCTAGTACGTAACTCTCGACAAGCATTTTCTGATTGCAATACCTGCTGAGATTGTTCGTTATAGTTAGTTTGTAGTAACGCACATTCCCGTTCTAACTGAGCAAGGCGCTGTTGGCTAATTTGTAATTGTGCTTTATAAGTATCGATAAATATTTCTTGACGTTGAACAGTTTGTATAGCGGTTTCTAACTGTTGAAATAGAGACTGGATTTGTTCTTGAGCTGCGGCAAGTTCTTGAGCTTGTTGGTTGAGCATCGACTCAGTAACGCTGGAGCGCCTTTTCTGCCACTCCAAAGCTTTTGCTGACTCAGCTAGGTCATCTTTGAAATGCTCTACTTGCTGATACAAGTGATTATTATCAGCACGTAACTCCTCATTCAATGCCAGCAGTTTTTGAAATTCAGCATCGATGAGTGTTTGTTTTTCGTTGTCCGGTTCTGCAACCCAGTCCGGCTGAGTTGGATCTGTCGGGGATGTGACAGCTGGCGGCTCGTGCTGTTCATCTTCTGCTGGTTTGAGGAGTGGCAATTGGGATGCCGTATTTTCAGAAGGCACGACTGAGTAAAAAGGACAGCTAGCCTGCTCCGATTGTAGTGAATTAGCAGAATTGAGAAATTCCATCACAGCCCTTTTGTTTGAGGTGTCAGCTTCATTCATCACTCTTGACCCACCCACTTAAAAATGTTTAGCAGTGCTAGCTTTAGCATTGCTGATGTGTCCGCTCAGGGTTTGTTCTAGAGGCCAAGTTGAAACCCTGAACATGAGTAATTAATCATTAGTCGGTGTTCCCCATTTTGCATCTAGACCTAATGACGTTATAACATTCTAATGTCATCCCCCGTCAACCTTAGTAATGGCGGGGGTTGTAGTTCAAATGCTACCAATGTACGGCTTTTAGTACAGATGCCAAGCAAAGGTTTTATGCGGCATTGCTTTGGTAAACATTTAATTGGTAGTAGCTTTCTGGTCAAACTTCATGCGCTAGAGAGACATTAGCACTGTATACAATTTAACAAACACTTTGCTCCCAAAAAATAACTAATTTTGAGAATTGAAATCAGGAGCAGAGGGCAGGGGGAGCAGGGGAAGCAGGGGAGGCAGGGGAAGCAAAGGAAGCAAGAAGAATAACAACTGATAACTGACTCTTGTACAGACGCGATTAATCGCGTCTGTACTCCTAACTCAACACTCTTTCAGGGCAACCAACGGGGATGAAATCCCACTAAAGGAAGTTTTTCTGGTCTGATTGAGTTAATGGCAGCATCGTCGATCGGTAATAAAGGCATGAACCATAAGCTACTGCTAGCGATCGCTTCTCCATCATCAGTTGTTAAAGTGTTTGCTGATGATGCATCGGCATTGGTTTGTGGCTTCACTTGGTCAAATAACAAGCTCGAACCATCGGGCGATATACTCATTTGCACATTTCGCTGGTCGATGGGTAGCACCAACAGAGGTTTCTGTGCCCCAGTTTTCAAATCAATTGCCACTACATAAGGTTGTTCTACGTATTCTGCCTGTGATATCAGTTGTGTTAGCAAGCAGTAGAGAGTGGAAGAAGCGGGAGCAGGATAAAATTGGCAGTCGATAATGGAACCTGGTGTTTTTAACAGAGGTTTCTGGATGCCTTGGTTAGTCACCAAAAACAAATCTCGCGTGTAATCTGTGTTGAATTTCACCATGGCAGCTTGTGAGCCATCTTTAGAGAAAGCTTGCACTAGCCCAAACTGTGGTAGAAAATCTAAGGGTTTATTAGCATCGCCTTGTATTGGTAAGATGGCTGCTCCTTGACCTTGAGCAACCGCTACAGCTTTACTATCAGGAGTGATGATAAAGTCTCCCCCTGGTTGGCTTTGTAGGCGCTTAGGGGTGGGCTTTTCTTCTGATTTGTCACTGGTTGCTGGCATAAACCATAACCCAAAGTCGCCAGGATTAGCTTTGTTCCCCCGTTGGACGACAATAGTTTCCCCATCAGGAGACAAGTCAAATTTCAGGTTTTGATAGTCTTTATTATCTAAAGTCAGGTCAACTTTACCCGGTGGTTGTGCTTGTCCAGATTCCCCTGCAATGCCTGTTGTCACTGTGTACAACTGCGCCGAAAGTAAGTCTTGACTTTTGGAACTGCGAGCCGAAAATAAAATTCGATCCCCATCTGGAAATGGCTTAAAGTCCATGACAATTAGGTCTTTGGGGGTCAGTACTTTTAGTTGCCCTTGGGTCAAGTTGTAGAGAATTAATTGTCCCTGGTTTTCTGGATCTGCTCCTATATAGCTAATGATGCGATCGCGCGTGCGAAAGTTGCCTGTAAAAGGTTGTATTACTCTATTTTTACCTTCTATAGAAGAAAATTTATCTTTCGCTCCCTGCAATTTCACTTGATAATTGATGCCATATGTTGCCGGGGACTTGAGTGTATAGACCATCCGCCGCCCTGCCCAACTAAATTTACCTTCTACGTCATCTGGATAAATTTTTAAGTTATCCTCTACACTTTTTGTGTCCATTGGGCGGCTAAAGGTGAGGGTGAAGGCTAAATCTTCTGCTCCAATTTGTTGATTTTGCCAGCTAAAATCCCGGACGCGAGCTGTTACTACATCACCTTGCATTATTAAAAAACCAATCAGCAGACTCAGCAGCAATATTAGTGCGATCGCCACGCGATCTAGTGGTTGGATAAATGCTTTATTAGTAGACATTGGTCAATAGTCAAGGGTCAATGGTTAACGGTCAACGGTCAATGGTCAATAGTTAGTTGACTCTTGACTAATAACTGTAAGGATTCTCTGGTTGAGGAATCTTTTTGAGAGAGGTGGCGGCAATGGTGAGTTGGCGTTTACCTCCTAATTCTTCTGTGGTCATTTGTCCTTCTACTTCCAGCCAAGTATCAGCAGCATACCGCTCTTGATTAGCTGGTAGTTTGACAGGTAATCCCACAGGATATGCATCTGCTGCACAGCAAGATAGGACAAATCGCGCCAAGAATAAATATTCCTTGCCTACATTTGGTGGTTGGATAACGAATCCCTGAACTTTGACTTTTTGTCCTGTATATGAATCTGGTTCGGGGTAGACGTTGAGGGTGCGTACCCAGTCTACAAGCGATCGCTCTTCTGGTCGCACAGAAGCTCGAAAGGCTTGGGGTTTGACGCGTGTAGTTGATACTAAATCAGCTACATCTTGCTGAAGTACCTTGTCACTGGCAAAAACTTGCGGTGCGATCGTGAACCCCAGAATTGCTGCCGTCAACAAAAAGCCACTACCCCAACCAGGGGCAAATAAACTAATATGTTGGGTACTTGGCACAATGTCACGCCGCCGTCGTCGCCAAAGTTCTTGCCCTTTAAAGCAACCAACAAGTATCAAAGTTATACCAGTAACTATCACTAACCAAAAGTAATTTGGGTGAATCAACAGGTTTAGCTTACCAGTCAGCCAATATCTCAACAGCAAAATGCCCCAAGCTGTAATTGCGATAACATCCAGCCAAGGTAATAAAAGATTTGGGATTTTAGATTTGGGATTTTGGTTAGTCATTGGTCAAGAGTCAAGAGTAGAGACGTACCATGGCGCGTCTGTACAAATCAGTAGAAAATAACAACTGACAATTAAAGAACATGCAAGTTCATGAAGAGAGTGAACAAAAATGTCAATTGTCCTGCTAAGGCAAATAAGTAAAAGACAGTCCTGGGTTTAAAAATAGATAACATCAACCCAACACTTTTAATATCAATCATTGGGCCAAATACCAGGAATGCTAACAAAGAACCACTGCTAAAAGTTGAGGCAAAAGATAGGGCAAAGAATGAATCGACTGTAGAACAAATTGACACTACTACAGCTAATATCAACATGACTACAATTGAGGTAATAGGGCCAGCACCCAGACTGAGGATTAATTCACGAGGGGCTAAGACTTGAATTGCCGCAGCGATCGCACTTCCTAAAACCATCACACCCCCCAATTCTCGCAATTCTTGGATGCTGTTATCCATTAGTAGGCGCAGTTTATCTGCTAAAGGTTTATGAGAAGAGGCTATAACGTTTTCCTGTCCTAAACTAGTGTCCATCCGTGTGGATAAACCTGCTTTCCCTCCTAAGATATAAGTCCCGGATTGCAATAAACTGGGTGCAGTTGCTTGGGGTTGTACTTGGTAACGTTTCCCACGGCGTTTGGTTTCGGGTTGTACGGGTGGATTAAACTTCAGATATCGAGCGATCGCAGGTTGGACGATAGGAATCAAATCTTTTTGAAAACTGAAGACAAAACCGACAATTGTGGCGATTAATAAAGAAAATACAACTCGCAAAACCACTATTTCTGGCTGATCTCGAAATGCCGTCCAAGTTGCCCAAATCACAATTGGGTTAATCGTTGGTGCTGCTAGCAAAAAACCAATGGCTACAGGCGTGGGTACTCCCTGCATCAGCAACCGCCGCGCTACCGGCACATTACCACACTCACACACCGGAAACAAAAAGCCAATCATACTGCCGACTAAAGCACCCAATAACGGATTTGTTGGCATTCTTTCTACTAGTTTGCGCTCATCAATAAACAACAGCAGCACACTAGAGAAGAAAACCCCGAGAAGCAAAAACGGCATCGCCTCGACTAGCAGACTCAGAAATATAGTGAAACCATTGTTCAGTTGATTCATGGGCTTCGCAGTCAAAAGCGGTTTGGAGTTTTTAAGTTATGCTTTGTCATTCTATCGAAATGGGGATCAAAAGCATGTATGGACAGTTCAGCATTATTGAAACAGCAAATTGGTATTTGGTTTATAGTGGTGCTGACACGCTAATGATTGCCAGTTAGTCATAGATTGTGATTTTACCTGAGTGCATCTACTGATGATAACCATTTTTAAGATTGTCCGCTTTCCAAAATAGTTCCAAGTTATCGGGGAAAGCATCTAGTCGCATAATGCTTAATTACATAATATTTATACTTGCTGTGAGTAGGCTAGTTAGTATGTTAACTTCTATGCATTTTTACAAAGGATTCATAGTTTTTAAACATTTGGGGATCGCTATTGGTTGCTAGCAACCATGTTTTTGCCCATTTATCAAAAAATTGAATATAAGCTGTGGTTGATTTCTACTATAAAAAGTTTCAAACTACAAGTCTGAAGCAAACTAAATATTGTTAGTTGTGAGTCAGTGTGGTCTTGGGGTCTCCCCAAGTGGAGCATCTGGCGTGGTTTCCCCCATAAACAACTGACGTTAGCGTAGCGGTAGCGACGTTAGGAGCGTCACCCGTTCGGCGAAGCCGTTCTCGTTCGCGCATCGTCTCCCCTTGGGAGAAGAGTAGGGTCAGCTGTTATTTCTCGCTCATCTTCCTCATCCCCTGTGTCTTGATGGCATAAATGCTGACAGAGGCTAGAATATTAGCTTATTCTTTGCCAGTCTTTTTTATACATCAGGGTATCCAGTGCCACAAGAATTTAGTTGCTTAATATCATCGCCAGTTTTGTCTGTGGGTAGCGATCGCGATCTCGGTTTGGAGTCAACTCTCCAAGAACTGCCAATGTACAATTTTCAGGTGGAAATTAGTTGTACTGGTGCGGAAGTTGCTAATTATTTTGAAAAACACCCACTTCTACCAGGGGTAATCTTGCTAGAACAAGGAAAATTCATTGGCATGATTTCAAGGCGGCGACTGCTGGAATTTTTGATTCGCCCTTACGGGCAAGAGTTATTTGTCAAAGAAGGGTTGGATGTTCTCTATAGTTATGCGCGGACAGCTATTTTGCTGCTTCCCGATACAACATCGATTTTGACAGCGATGCAACATACTTTGAGGCGATCGCCTGAATTTTTGGCAGAACCAATCGTAGTACAAACAGCTGCTAATACCTACAGATTATTAGATATGCATGACTTGAATCTTGCTTCTTGGCAAATTCAGGGAATAGAAACTCAGGTGCGATATGAACGCAGCCAAGCCCAAATGATTCAAAATGATAAAATGGCTAGTCTTGGGCGATTAGTAGATGGGGTAGCTCACGAAATTTTAGACCCAGTGGGGTTTATTTGGGGTAACTTAACTTATGTTTCTAACTACAGCCAAGACTTGTTAAAGTTAATTGCAGCCTACGAAAAAGGTTTACCTAGTACTTCCGAAGCGATTAAGCAACTTAAAGAAGAAATTGAATTTGATTTTTTAGAACAAGATTTATCAAAAGCACTTACTAGTATTCGCACTGGTGCAGAAAGATTAAAAAAACTTGTCGCTGGATTACAAAACTTCTGTCATATTGATGAAGTTTATCCCAAACCGATGGATTTACATGCTGGTTTAGATAGTATTATTTTATTAATTAAAAGCCGTTTAAAAGGAGAAATTGAAATTATTAAAAACTATGGTAAACTGCCACCAGTCTCTTGCTTTATGGGTCAGTTGAATCAAGTTTTAATGAATATTTTGATTCAATCTGTGGATGCTTTGCTCGATGAAGCCGCACGACAGCAACTACATTTAGAAAATACTAAAACTTTTAATAAACCTAGAATTGAGATTAATACAGCTGTTATTTCTCAAGAAGCAACCAAACCAAATGCACCAGATTCTCGCTGGGTTTCAATTTGTATTGTTGACAATAGTTCGGGGATGTCTCATGAATCACAACAGCAAATTATAGAGTCTTTCTCTGTTAAAAAACGAGCTGATAAAGAAACTAGTTTGGCAGTAAGTTACCGAATTATTACCGCCAGACATGGTGGTAAATTGAATTTCCGTTCGCAACTGGGTGTAGGCACTGAATTTGAAATATTACTGCCCTTAGTTTGATTGTGTAAGCTTCTACTTAGAGAAATAAGATATTAAGAAATCATATATATTTTATTTTTAAATATCTTCTGACTTGATATAGAAATCATATTTGATTTTTGAAAAAAACTCAGTACACTTCTACTCCCTTTTTCCTGCTCCCTGTTCCCTACCTACGCCAATAATTTCAAAAATCAAACCGTATTCCTATAGTAGTTAGTTAATGTTTTGCATGGTACTTTATTGCTTAGGGAGCAGTAGGAGCATGGGAAGTAATTTATATTAGAATAAATAGTTATTCTAGCTCCTTTAACTATAGTGTATTTCATTCATTTTAAAATGAATGAAATACACTTAGTAGTATAGATACAAAAGTTTCCGTTCCTAAATATAGGACTCCTATTTAATTTTTTAAAAAACTCAGTACACTTCAAAGAGCCTTCTTTTCTCTTCCCTGTTACCTCCCTAAGCAAGTAATTTCAGAACTAAAACCGGATTTCTATATATAATCTATTCAATTAAGAAGCTTATAACTACATAATTGAGGTTTTGGCAAGATGGAATATACTGATAATTAAATATTTTATAACTCAACTATTTTTGGAGATTTTAGATACTTTAAACAATCTTTAATTAAATTTTTTTAAGTATTGTTAAAATATATTTATTATGAAATAATTCAGGTCTTCAAGATTTTTTAAATAACACTAAGGTAATAAATAAAGTTTGTTATGAAAGAGGTTTTAGGGAATACTTTTAAACCAGCTTCTGATATAGAAAATAATACTGTAGAATCTTTAGCACAACAATGGGCTAAAAAGTATTTGCAGAATCTTCAAGTTGATACCAGCAATCTACAAAGTTACAATCGACTGAATTTGTCAGAGTTATTGTCGTCGTCGGGACGAGAGAAAACTGCCCAAAAAATAATGGTATCTTTACGGAGTGTTAGTGCCAAAGCCTGGAATAAAACAGAGGCGTTGCTATCGAAGGAGGTCAAGCGGCATCGCATAGACCCAAACATAATTAATCCGTGGGAAATTGCGGCAGATTCATTTAAGATTTACCAAAAAGCTTTGGATGTGTACACTCAGCAGTCAGAGTTGCGACCCCTTTCTCTGGTAATAAAATTAGCCCAGGAAGATAATTCGCTGGATGAACGAGCGTTAGAAGACTACACTGAGCAAGTAGCTCCTAATCAGCTGGCTACGGTAATTGGTGCGGATATGGGAGCAATCAGAAAGAAATATACGAGTATTGACCCCAGAGTTATCGGCTTTGTGAGTATTCAGTTTCATTACACTAGCCAAATGCTTATAGAACCACTTGATTCTGTAGAGCGATCGCTTATTGGTGCATACTTTAAAGTCATTGATGACCATCTATATATGCCATTGCAACGTGCTTATGAGGCAGCAGCGGAGCATGATTTTGATTCCACCGTAATGTCTGCGGTGCAACAGCTTTTGCCAGTTAGTACACAAATAGCCAAGAACATTTGCCAAAGTGTAATTGAACTTTATCCAAATTACCACTCTCTATCTGGTAGATTGAGTGATTCAGTGGTGAAAACCTCTAGTATCCGAGATGTAGAGATGTTTCAAGTCTACCTATGGGTATGTGCTTTAGAAGGAAGCATCGCTGCTGTCCAACAAGAGTTATTTCCTTTATGTGTCATGCTCTATCCTCCATTAAAAGTGGAGTGGGATCTAATTCGCCACATGCTGTATTTGCTGGGGCAGGAAATAAAGTCTCGCTTAACTCCACAACAAGCTAACACCTTAATGCCATATTTTCAGGCGTTATGGCATATGTTTTCTCCAGAAGTGTTTGATGAACTTGGGTTATGAGTAGGAGACAGAAGGTGAGTCAGCACGGTCTTGGGGAGCCGGTGAGGTCGAAACTGCCAGTGGCGAAGGTTTGTCCATCGGGACTCCATGCCATTGACAATACCCAACTTGTATGATCTTGCCAAGTATGCAGGCAGTGACCTGTGCGGGTATCCCATAATCTCACCGTACGATCGCTACTACCAGTGGCGAGGGTGTTTCCATCAGGACTCTATACTACCGACCAAATTGCACTTTTATGTCCTTGCAATGTATTAAGACATTGGCCTGTGCGGGTATCCCAAAGTTTCACTGTTTGGTCACAACTGCCAGTAGCAAGGGTGTTTCCATCAGGACTCCATGCCACTGACCAGACGACATCTGTATGCCCCAGCAAGGTATTGAAGCATTGACCAGTGCGGGTGTCTAATAGCCTGATTGTGCGATTGACAAAGGTTAATCAGATTGCCGCCACCGTAGCCGGACAAGTTGTTTTTCGATGAGCGATCGCCAACTTAAAGACTCTAATGCTTCTAATATTTCTCCTTTGGAAACTGTGGGAATAATGTCTGCTTGCAACTCGCTAATAGTTGTCCATTCCCGATTAATTGCCAACCAGCACATGATGCTTTCTTCTAAGGGAAAAAGCCGTTGGCACTGTTGATCGAGCAGACGACGAATTCCGTTAAAAACTACTGTCTCTTGCTCTAGAAATTCCTTAATTTTGCCATCAAACAAGTCGCAAATTGAGGTGGCAACAATTTTTAATGCTAGAGGAGTATTGCTGTAGCGATCGCATAATATTTGCTTTTGCACTGGTGTTCCTGATAGTCCTTTTGCCCGAACTATGGCTTGTGCTGCCTCTTGCGATCCCTGTAGTGTTAGAGAATGCACAGCTAACTCTACTCCCTCAAAGGCAGCAATTTATGCTTGTCTACAATCCATTGCTGTAACGTGTTAAGTTCTGTTGTGCGTCCGTAGAACGCAGAAACATCTATCGCTTCTCCCCAATCGCAACGTTTATTTACAATCTCTACTGAGGATTTTACGGTTACTGATGCCGGTGGTACGGCATTACCTAACTCGACGATCGCTTGCCAATCTAGATTTAATTTCAGGCAAATTTTGAGAAAATTGGAATAATCTACAGCTTTTCCAGTGAAAAAACTTGCTGAAAGTTGCTAAAGCTAGTCCTAATTCTTCCGAAAAGCTTTTTTGGCTGGAAAAACCATTGCGTTTGAGAGCTAATCTAACGTTTTCCAGACATTCGGGGCGAACTTTGAGCGATCGCGACATCCGTAACATAGATTAACAGCGTGTAAATACTTATTTATCTTACTTGAAAGTTAGTAATAAGTCAGTATATTCTCAGTCTGGAACTTAGTCATCAGCAGGTTTTAATGGATTGGTAAAGTAGTAAACGTTTTTTAGAAGGCAGGAGGCAGGACGTGAGTCCAGCTTCCATCTCGGCAGAAGCCTAGACGGAAGACTGACGAACCCGAAGGGCAGGAGACAGAAGTCAAAAAGAGGATAAGAGGATAGGGAGCGGGGGAGATAGGGAGAAAGAAGCCAATTTCAATACAGTTTTTACCCTCCGCCCCTCTGCCTCCACTCATCGCTCAACATCTAGTTCCAACTCTTGATTCTTAAAGTAAAGCAACCATGAAAACTTTTGATGAAATGAAACAGGAAATAGATGTACCCGTCGTGATGACAGATAATCATGGTCTAGTCACTTATGTGAATGACTGCTTTACCTCTATTTTTGGTTGGAGTACGGATGAAATTAAGGGACAAATTATTACAGTAATTATTCCTAAAAGTTTTCATGCACCCCATCATCTGGGATTTTCGCGTTTTTTAACTACAGAACAGTCAAGTATACTAAATCACCCACTTCGCCTGATTGGAATTGCCAAAAATGGAAAAGAAATTCCAGCGGAGCATTTAATCGTGGCAGAAAAACACCAGGGAGTGTGGGCGTTTATGGCAATTCTGCGTCCTCTTTAAGGAGGTTGTCCATGGGTGCTGATTTAACGGGTTTGGTCGAGCAATTGCGGGCGACTCTGGGCAAAATGGAAGTGGCACTAGGGGCGATCGCTGATGCTATTGTTTGGACAGGTAAAGATGGAAAGGTACAGTGGTGTAATGCTGCTTTCGACCAGTTAGTGAATAAACCCCATATTTTAGTTATGGGCGAGAATTTGATCGATCTATTACCTTTAAAACAAATAGGTCAACTTTTGCCACCTGAGTCTTACCCTAATGTACAAGTTTTGAGGGGAGAATATCAAGCAACCGAATACGAATTTCAGCAAAGCGTAGCAAAAACAGGTCCAACGCAGTTCAGCAGCCAATCCTTAGCAATTCAGGAACGATGCCAACATCGCTGCCTAACTGTGGAGATTATGGGAAATGCTGTAGAACTGCCTGATGGCAACAGGTTAGCTATATTAGTGATTCGCGATGTATCGCAAGCAAAGCGTTTGGCAGCAGAACGCTTCTCAGCAGAACAGAAACGACAAGAATCTTTATCTTTACTCCAAGCGACGCTAGAATCCACTGCTGATGGTATTTTAGTCGTCGATAACGATCTTAACGTTCCAGTATTTAATCAAAAGTTCCTCCAGATGTGGTCAATGCCCGAATCGTTAATGTTACCAGAAAGGGGCGATGAACGATTGAGGTTCATGGCTGCACAGATGCGAGATCCACAAGCCTTTGTTGCTAGAATCAAGCATCTTTTCTTTGATTGCCCCAAACAAGAAGCTTTGGATTTGCTGGAATTTAAGGATGGGCGGATAATTGAGCGCTACTCCCAACCCCAATGGCATGGTAATCAAATCAATGGTCGGGTGTGGAGTTATAGAGATATTACTGAATGTAAGCGAGCTGAAGTAGCTTTAAGTGAAAGTGAAGCTAAATACCGTCGCATCGTCGAAAATGCCAATGACATAATTTCTTTGATTGATATAGACGGTAGAATTTCATATATTTCTCCAAATTTAACTAATCTGACTGGGTACGATCCTACTGAGGTCAAGGGAGACTACTTCATCAACTTCATTCATCCTGATGACCAGCAAAAATTTTTAGTAGCTGCGTACAGATTAGTCACAGCAGATGAAAAGCAATCTGGAATCGAGTACCGAGCTAGACTCAAAGATGGTGGTTGGCAGTGGCAAACTACTAACTTAGCGATGTCACAAGATACTAATGGCAACTCACTGATTATCAGTGTGGCGCGTGTGATTACCGAGCGCAAACAAGCAGAGGAAGCCTTAAGTCGAAGCGAAAAAAAGTTTCGCCATATTTTTGAGAATTCTCAAGTCGGCATCTTCCGTAGCCGAATTGAGGATGGACTAATTCTAGAAGGCAATCAACGCTTTGCCGAACTCTTAGGTTACAGTTTCGTCAAAGATGCCATTGGGAAAAGTTTAACTATTGAGTTTGATGCAAACAAGAGCGCTTATCAACAGATGCTAGCTGAACTGCGTGAAAAAGGCGTAGCGAACAATTTTGAAATTCAGTTTCGTCAACACAATGGCACAACACGCTGGGGACTATTTTCATCACTACTGAATCTTGAAGAAAACTGTATTGAAAGTGTAGTCACAGATATTACTGTTCGCAAACAAGCCGAAGCGGCACTTCAGTACCGCGCTCAGGTAGATAGCTTGGTTAATAGTATTTCTCGACATTTTATTGACCAAGATGTAGATACTGCCATCGATTTTACCCTGCGATCGCTCGCAGAGTTTACAGGAGCAGTACGCAGCTGTATTTTTGAATACTTTGAACCAAAAATAGAGTTTCAATTAATTCATGAGTGGCGTACCGCTGGTATTAACTACTTACCTAACACTGCTAAAACAATTGCTGTTGAGCCATTTACCTGTTTCTACAGCCAGATTCTCAATGGTAAACCAACCCAAGGCTTACAAGTTTCCCGTGTTGTAGATACAACTCTAGAGGTGGCAACGAACCAAGAATTGATTCAATCTGTAGTCTTTGTACCGATAATTCACTCAGATATAGTGGTGGGACTACTGGAATTAGAAGCGATGAACTCCTCTAAAACGTGGAGTCAAGATGAAATTAGTTTACTGCAACGAGTGAGTGAATTAATTGCGATCGGGCAATCTCGCTACCAAGCAGAAGAGGCACTGCGAGTTGCCAAAGAAGCTGCTGAAAATGCCAATCTTGCTAAAAGTACTTTCTTGGCAAATATGAGCCACGAACTCCGCACTCCTCTCAACAGCATCTTGGGATTTACCCAGCTCATGAGTCGCGATTCCGCTATCAATTCTTCTCAGTTAGAACATCTGGAAATTATTAGTCGCAGCGGGGAATATTTGCTGACCTTAATTAATGACGTGTTATCCATGTCGAAAATTGAGGCAGGTCGAATGACACTCAGCGAAAATAGTTTTGACCTATATAGTCTGCTTGATTCTCTGGAAGAAATGTTCCGATTCAAAGCAGAAGCCAAAGGCTTACAACTGATTTTTGAGCGTAGCCCCGAAGTGTCTGCATATGTGCATACAGATGAAAGTAAATTGCGGCAAATTTTGATTAATCTCCTTGGTAATGCTCTAAAATTTACTCAAGAAGGGGGAGTAACACTGCGCGTTAGAACAAAAACTCCTAATCCCCATTGCCCTATTTCCCAGTCCCCAGTCCCTAGTCCCCAGTCGCCAATCCCCACTTACCTGCATTTTGAAGTTGAAGACACTGGTCTTGGCATTGCTCCCCACGATTTAGAAAAGTTGTTTAAACCTTTTATCCAAACAGAAACTGGTCAAAAATCTCAACAAGGAACAGGTTTGGGTTTAACCATTAGCCAACAATTCGTGCGTCTTATGGGGGGAGATATCACTGTTAAAAGTACTTTAGGTCAAGGAACTATTTTTTCTTTTGAAATCCAGATTAGTCCAGCAGAAGTAGCTGAGGTTCAAACTAAACAGCTAAAACGACGAGTAATTGGTCTAGAGCCTAATCAACCCAAATACCGTATTTTAGTAGTTGAAGATAAAAGAGAGAACCGCTTACTCTTAGTTAAGATGCTGACATCACTTGGCTTTGAGGTACGTGCCGCTGAAAATGGTCTAGAAGGGGTAAGCCTCTGGAAAAGCTGGGAACCACATCTGATTTGGATGGATATGCGGATGCCAGAGATGGATGGGTATGAAGCAACAAAACAGATTAAAGCCCATTTAAAGGGTCAGGCTACCGTAATTATTGCTTTAACTGCTAGTGCTTTTGAAGAGGAGCGATCGCTGATTTTGTCTACAGGCTGTAACGACTTTGTACGTAAGCCCTTCCGCGAGGAAGTCATTTTGAATAAGATGGCTAAATATTTGGGGGTGCGTTATGTCTATGAACAGGAAACTTCTCACCAAGACCAATTAAAAGAAAATTCTGAGCTTGAGCTTTTATCTTTAGAAGAAGCTCTGGCTTTGATGCCTTCTGAGTGGGTGTCAAAGCTACACCAAGCGGCACTATGTACCAATGAAAAGCTGATTTTCAGCTTGCTTGGAGAAATTCCTGAAGAATCTGCTCATCTCACAAACACCCTAGCTAATTGGGTCAATAACTTTCGCATTGATAAAGTTATTGACCTGACGGCGTGAGCAGGGGTCTGGCAGAATCGGCAAGCAACCACAGGCAGCCAAGCAATAAGTAGATAAAAATATTTACAGTCATTGCGAGCGCAGCGAAGCAATGACATTATACAGCTTATGTGAGTTGGAGGCTGAAAGGACACAGTCTCGTTCATAGGGTAGAGCTTACCATTAAAGCGAAGGCTAAAACCTTTGATATTGCTTGGGAATTTTTAACTCACATAAGGCGTATTGTGTAATTAATTATGTTTACCTACTTAATCTACTAGCTTATTTTTGCTGCGTAATCTTGGCAATTTCTCCAACCCAGCGCTGACGGTCTGGATGTTCTAAATTTAAAATATCTTCTAAACTCCAGTGGAAATGAAATGCAATACAGGCTACCTCCTCATTCAGCGTATCCGAGGGGTAGCCTACGATTCCCCCGCTAAAGCTAACTCCACTTGAAACTGACTATTGCATTGAGGACACTGCACAGGAATATAAGCATTACCCTGCTGATTAATGCGATTGTAAAACTCTCGTAAATAGGCCAGATCCCGCGAAAAAAGATTTTCTAATAAATCGGTAGTTATCTCTGATAAATTGCCCAAACGAATAATAACTCGTGATAACATCACAATCACTCCATAAGCTGAATTATCCTGAGCAACACGGTTTTTTTGGAGATAGATTTCATCTTTTGCGGTTGCCAGACGCATCACACCCTGACGATGTATGTTCCCATCTGCATCTACCAATCCTCTAGGAAGAATAAAGGTGAATTCTGTGTGAATTGTGTGTTTACTATCCATAAATTTAATGTATAAGTATAAAGCAAGAATTAATAACTATTTTCTGCTTTTGTCTTTGACTTTCACCTTATAGCTTACTCTTGACTTTCTTTCTCTTCTAGTTCATTAATTTGACGATAAAACTGCTGCAAATAACTCAGGTCACAAGCAAAAAAATTTTCTACTACCGCAGGTGTCACTTCTTCCAACGCCCCCAAGTGAGTAATCACGCGAGATAAAATAATTACCGTCGCGTAAGCTGGATTCAATTTTACACGAGGGTCACGCAACGGCACAATTTCATCCATTGCTCTAGATAAACGCATCACACCTTTGCGGTGCAAATTGCCGTCTGCATCCAGATATCCTTTGGGTAAAGTAAATTCAAATTCAGTTTGTAACATTCGGTGTTAAGCTAACGTGCATCCTAGCAGCATCAAGTGAATAAAGATTAGCTGACTTGAACCCGCTTTAATTCTTCAACCACAACCTCTATCTCCTCAATTTCATGTTCGCTACCAGCAGCTTGAACATCAGAAATTGTATATCCAGTAGGCCAAGCATTTTTGAACTCCAATCTAAACTGCTCATTAGCCGCTTGATTGTAAATTACTAAAGAACCATCTCGCCTTTGTTCGCCCCATTTTCCTTCCTGGACAGCCGCTAGCCATTTCCACATAGTCATGGAAATAGTTAGACCTCGACGCAGAACTATATTGGAATAAGTCACGTTTCCAGGAATTTTAGTGCGGATAATTCTTCCATTGGTCTTTCCATTTTTGCCCCAAGTTTGAGGTGTCACTTCTGAGATTTCTATTACCTGTTGGGTGGTCTTAAAACCTTGGCATTCCATAAAGTAAGCATCAACTGGTTCTTGACTGCCATCGAGCTTTAGTTCTAGATAAAAACGGCTATTCGTCAGGATTTCTGGAAAATCTGACATAATCATTACCTCCTAAAAATAGGAAAAAAAGAAGGATGAATTAATAAATTATCGGTATTAATCTAAAAAGCAAGTGTACTAAAAAATTAGATTTATCGATATTTATTATGTGGAATAATTTCATCCTTCATCTTTACTTTTTACGTTCAAAGTAGGTAAAGCCAACTGTTACCGTTTCTGTGAGTAAATCTCCACTACCAGCTGTAAAATCTCCTGTTGCATAGCTGGTAGGAAAGACATCTGTAAATTCGTACTGAACTTTTTCGTCCTGTCCATCATAGATAGCAAGTTTTCCTAATTTACGGTTCTTGCGACCCTCTGCTTTACCTCCTGAAAGAGCTTCGGCATGGCATTTGTTGTACCAATCAAGCAGTTGTTTGGAGTCAGCAGTTGCTACACACTCAATGGTAATTTCAGAGCATTCTACGCCGCCAATAGTAGCCTGTGTCTGGGTTTTTCCGTCCTTAGTTACACCAATAGGTGCGTCGCCACCAGCAACTGTCATTTTCATTTGCATACCACTGATTTTCTGTATCAGAATCTCAGTGAGTCCATCAGCTTCAAAGTAAAACTTGGCATTAGAGATAAACTCTGCCATAAAAAAACCTCCAGACAACTAGGTAATAATTGATGTAATTAATCAGAAAAACCAGATTTAAATCTATTTTGTGCGATTTATATTTTCACAAGTTAGAGTGTAAGTTTCTTCGATATAGTCGTTGCCATTCACATCCAAATCTCCAATTTTATACTCAGATGGCCAAGCTTCTTTTAAATCCCAGCGCAGAACTTCTTTACCATCAGTATCATAAGCAACTATAGAGCCTGTTTTCTTACTTTCTAACCATTTACCTTCGCCCTTTTCAGCTTTGGGCATACACTTTTTAAACCAAGCATACATTTTCTTACTGGTGCTATCGCTATCACCACTCATCAGAGTTGAAACTTCAATTGTAAACAGTCCTTCAAAACCGGCAGAGTTAATCTGTCTAATTGTTGTTCCACCTTTAGTAGACATCAAAGGTTTATCTTGACCTTTGACTTTTGCCTCAAATTTGACACCACCAACTTTGCTAAAAGCCATATCAGTCATACCATCAATTTCAAAGTAAAAATTACTGGCAGCAATTGGTTTAAGTTCACTAGGCATGATAACTCCTTACTTGTTTTCGCAGATTTTTGTGTCGATAAAGAAGAAGGGTAAGGGGTAATACCAATTCGTAATTCGTAATTCGTGAAGCAGTACGGTCTTGGGGCCTCCCCAAGTGGAGTAACTGCTGAACCCGAAGGGTAATTCGTAATTAAGAAAGTCAGATTTAATCTGGGTTTATATTCTTTGAATCTGTAGCCTTCTTTTCAAAAATTGGTATAAAGGGTGTTTCTTCTGTTTCTTTCCCCTACACCCCACAACGCCAGTCGCCTCAAGTCGGGAAACCCGCCCACGGCGCTGGCTCCCCTTACACCCCTACACCCACTTTTATTGATTAGGTGCCCATTGACTAAAGCGGAAGATGACAAATTCCGCAGGTCTGACTGGACAAACACCAACTTCGATGTACAAACGACCCAGCATCATGGTTTCGTGAGTGTTGATGCTAGCGTCGCACTTGACGTAAAAGGCTTCCGCAGCCGAAGCGCCGAACAAAGCACCTTCTCGCCAGAGTCTTTCTAAGAAGTTACTGACGGTACGGGTGACACGTGCCCACAAATCTTGGTCGTTAGGCTCGAATACTACCCATTGAGTACCTAGTTCAACGGATTTCTCGATATAACTCATCAAGCGGCGAACGCTGATATAACGCCATTGCACATTATCCGGTTCTACCAAAGTCCGAGCCCCCCAAATGCGAATTCCTCGGTTGGGGAAGGTGCGGATACAGTTGATGCCCAAGGGGTTCAACAGTTCTTGTTCGCGCAAGTTGGTTTCATAGGCTAAACCAATTACACCTCTAGGTGTATCATTAGCGGGGGCTTTATAGACACCCCGCGTTTCATCTGTGCGACACCAGACCCCCAACATGTGACCAGAAGGAGGAACCAAAATCGGTCTACCACCGTTACGGGGGTTGGGTACTTTAATCCAAGGGTAGTAGAGGGCGGCAAATTGCGATCGCCGATTAAATGCACTCAACCACTGGGCAATATGCTGCGGCTTCACCTGAGTTGGAGATACCGCCGTACCACCACCCTTGCACGGTGGCGGGTCTAGCACTACCATCCGGTTGGGGGCCGTATTTTCGCACAGACTAACCATTGTCTCCATAATCCCATGCACCTGGTCGAGATCCAAGATGCTATTTTGATATGCTCGCAACAAGTCAGGGAAGGCAATCATGGTAACTTCGTCAATCTCAAAGATACCTTGCATACCGGTGCGATCGTCGCGTACCCCTTGCACATCTCGCGGGAAACGGTCTGGGGTAGATATCACTGGTGGCGGACTCACCTCATAGCTACCATTGGCCGGACGACGCGATAGAGGTTGTCCGGGTGTCTCTAAGTCAAGCGCATTGACAAACTGAGACTCTTGGAGAGCTGTCAAAACATAAGTACCTGTTTCTGCTTGAACTTCCGGGTTCATCGACAGATGGTCGTACTCTTCTAGAACTTCTCCATTCCGGCTAATCACAACTTTAAAGAATTCACCAGTATTTAACGGTGGTTCTGCTTCTGGGTTTTCTGGCGGACGAGGCTGACTTTCGGTAATCGCAACATTCAATCGACCCTCTTCCCCAGTTTGGTCATTTTCACCTTCAGCAGGCTTGAGGGCAAATTGTAAAGAGGGACGATTACCTGTAGTACGAATCTTAAGAGCAGTTTCCTCGGCAGGTGGTGGCTGTGTACCTGGAAGTTTGGTACCAATACTTGCTACCCAACAGCGTCCTCCGCCATTCAGAAACCAACCATTAACGGCAAAGGGTAAATAAGCATCGAAATCTGTATAACCATCAGAACCTTGTTTGGCATAGTATTCCAGATACTCATTCCACGATGTCACCAACATCGGTTTAAACAATTCGGCATCACCACGCACATCTTCGGTAAAGCCGATAAATCCAGCAATATTAGTACTCACACCCTCTATGGGGCGACTACCTCGGTCTACTTCTTCGACGTATACACCAGGAGCAAAGTAATCTAATCTAGGCATAGTGGCTGATTTTCCTATAAAAGAGGAAGGATGAAGATGAAAAATGTTCGACAAAGCTAAGGGCGAACATCCTTCATCCTTCAGCCTTTCTTGAGCAACATTTCCTCGTTGGTCTTGGTTAGGAGATTGCTTTGCAGATTAAAGGGAATTGTCAACGTCACATACAAAGCTGGACGTAATGGAACACCCAAAGCACTCCACAAAGCAGCAGCATCAATGGGATGCACAGCAGAAACGGTCATTGACAATTCGCCATGACCGCGTAGTGCTGGAGCTAATACCTCCTCTTGTAGAGAGTGGTGATGTAACAGTATTATCAATACCTCTGACAGCAGACGTTGTTCTCCCAAACTGGTGAAATCCCAAGCACTCACCAGAAATGACACATCAAACCATCTAAGTGGGGACATCGATAACCCCTGCTCAATTGGATGACGACAAACCGATTGCTGTATATAAACATTTTCTCGGATGTTGTAACAGTATAAATTCAGCCTAGGGTTTACATTCTGCTCCACACCAGGGTGGTTGAAATCAATTTGCTCTGTACTGAGCAGGGAAATTCCGTCAGCTAAAATTTCTGCTAAAGTCTGGGTAGCAGCTGGGATCATAAAACACAACAGCAGGGTTCCTTAAATGCTCTGTACATGCATTACAGAGCCATTAAATATACGCACTTAAAATCCATGTACTGAGGGTGGAGCGTCCTTGCCAGAGTTCCTAATCTAGGCAGCAAAGAGAACTTTATTTGCTACCTACACTATGAGAGAGCGAAGGGCTTATAAAACTCAATAAACCTTTTCTGGGCTAGCTATTCATAGCTTAGATACCTAGCAGTCTAGTGGTTATTAGACTTTGGTCGATATTCTAAAATAATTGTTTCAATTACATCAATTGCGAGTTTGAGCATATAAGCTATATTAGTCCGTATTTATACAGTAAGAAGCATAATTTCCTTATGCGGAAAATATCGGAGGGCTTGTAGCATCCGCAACGCTTTTTGCTATTAGAGTATGTGGGAGAGTAAAAGATGAAGGCTGCTACCCAAAATTTGACTGCTCAGATGCCTTTACCTTCATCTACGCACAATTTACCAAGTAAGTTGTCGGAAGTTGATGTTAATAAAATTTGCCAACTCATTGTTCAACAGTTAGCGGCCCTGCTGCCAACTGTGGCTGTCTGGACTGTATATTACAATTTAGATACGGGAAAGCGCCAATTAGTGGCGGAATGTATGCAAGAGCAAATGGCTTCCGCTCACGCAATACCCTATTTGAGGACTGGCTACTTTGGATCCGAGCATCACCTGAATTCATATCTGCAACAAGAAAAATGGTTGCTAGAAGATTTACCTTTTCTTGAAATCGTTGAATTCAAGGTGACACAAGAGTATTACGTCTATGTTTGCTGTGTGGGCGAACAAAGTGTAGGAACAGCGGAATATATACTTATATGTACTGCTGAGATACTTTCACCCGGACAGCAACAATCACTACTTGGCAATGCTCAGCTGCTGAGTCAGTATTTAGTAATGTATAAAGAGCGATCGCGTCACATCACAGAAATTGCATCTTTATCTCAAGCACTGGGACGAACAGAACATCAACTGCGGAATCCTTTAGCATTAATTAATTTGTATGCTGAAAATCTCCGCTTGGCTTTGCCATCAGGCTGCTTGCAAGAACAGGCAACACTCATTCGCCAAACAGTAGATCGACTCAGTGCTAAGTTGACGGATTTACTTTACTACGGGCAACGAGCAAGATTGCAGATTGGGCAACATAATTTACAAACAATTGTTGCTGAAAGTATTCAAGGTCTACAACCCTGGTTAGAACAGAAAAAATTACAAATCCACTATCCCGATAAACCCGTGCATGTGACAGTTGATAGTTGGCAGATAAAACAGGTTTTTGACAATCTATTAGCTAATGCAGTTCATTTCAGTCCTGATGGTGGGACAGTGAATTGCAATTGGCATGTGTATAATCATGAAGTTTTAGTGGAAATTTGCGATCGCGGTTCGGGAATTTCCCAAGAAGACTTAACGCAAATCTTCAAACCTTACTATTCTCGGCGTTTAGGTGGCACTGGTTTAGGATTAGCGATCGCTCAGAAAATCATTCTCGATCATCAAGGCAACTTATGGGCAGACAATATTCCTGAAGGTGGCGCTCAATTTTCCTTCACTTTACCAATTAAAAGGTAAAAGTAAAAAAGAAATATTTCTTTATCACAACTTGGGGACATAACTATGATTTATAGAACAAGGTAAAGGATAGAAAACCACCTCTATCCAGCTTTTTTGTGTTTTTTAATTACGAATTATAAATTACGAATTACGAATTACGAATTACGAATTACAAATTAGTATCACTCCCTTTAATAAACCAGGGGAACTACCATGAATGGTACAAAAGAGCTAGTTTCAATTCTGCTTGTAGATGATGAACCACACTTTCGGCAAGGGATACGCACTTTATTAAACTTTTATAACAATAGCAGTTGTGTAGATTTAAATATTGTTGGGGAAGCAGCCTCTGTTGAACAAGCTGTGAAGTTAACCACAGAGCAACACCCATCTCTAATTTTGCTAGATTTGGAATTGCCTCCAGAAGATGGAATTACCGCCTTACACCGTTTTACAGAATTATCTTATAAAGGCAAAGTACTAATCTTGTCAGGACATCAGCAAGATGATTGGGTATTTCGAGCTATGCAGGCTGGTGCCTGGGGTTACGTATTTAAAGACCAATTAGCTACCCAACTATACGAAGCTATTACCACTGTAATTAACAATAAAGTATATTTACCTCCAGAAGTAGCAACTGGCTTTTTTCGTTTATTTCACTATTACACAGGACAATCTCTGACTGCCGGTACTAGAATTCAGTTAACCGAACGAGAACGAGAAGTATTAAATTGGTTAGTCCAAGGAGCTTCTAACGAACAAATTGCCAGACACCTTTACATTACAGTTGCTACCGTTAAAGCTCACTTAACAGCCATCTTTGAAAAATTAGGTGTTGCTAGTCGTACTCAGGCAATTGTCAAAGCTTTAAAGATGGGTTTGGTTTGCTCTTAGAGAAAGGGTGTAGGGGGGTAGGCGGGCTGACAGGTGTAGGTTTTTTACGTTTTGTTCCTAAAACCCTGGTTTTAGTGTGTAAGGGTGTGGGGGTGTAAGGGTGTAGGGGTAGAAGAAATGATTATTATAGCGTTAGTTTTATAGTCATTACTCATTGCTTGATTAAAAACCTACACTTGTGAAGGGAAGGGGGGTAGGGGTGCAGGGGAGAAAAACTACAGCTACACGCACTTCTAGAAAGCGGCTGATAGGCGGCGTACCACCTGCTATGAATGAAATAAAACATCTTAATTCCCCCCTACGCCCTTACACACTCACACCCTTACACCATATTTCCTAACAGTGTAGAGTGAAGAAAAAATTGAACTGATGAAAGAATCACCAGTAAGGTCGTATCGAGATTTGAAAGTTTGGCAAGAGGCAATGAATCTTGGTGAGTCTTGTTATAAATTAACCAAAGCATTTCCCAAAGAAGAAACTTATGGGATGATTATACAGATTAGGCGAGCGGGGGTATCGATTCCAGCTAATATTGCTGAAGGTTATGGAAGAAGGACGCGTGGCGAATATATCCAATTTCTGTACATTGCTCAAGGTTCACTCAAAGAACTAGAAACACATTTATTATTGTCCATTCGTGTCGAACTAACTTCATCGCCAACTATTACTTCTGTTCTCAATCAATGTGAATCAGCAGGCAAACTTTTATTACTCCTAATTCGCGCGCTGGAAAACAAAGGTTAGAGGTGTCAACAATTCTTTACCCACCTACACCCCACACCCTTACACCCCTACACCCTTATCTTCTCACCAATGAGTAATTATTTAGCCATTGCCACTGTAACTGCTACTCTACAAAGAACATTGCAGGCCTGTGTACAAGTAGATGTCGATGGTGCAAGGGCGACAACTGTCAGACCCGATCGCTTAAATAGTGCTTCGCCAGAAACTGGAGTTAATATTTATCTTTACGATATTTTGCAGAATAATGCTTGGCGTAGTGCGGAATTGCGACATCGCCACTCTGACGAGAAGTATACTAAGCAACCGCAAACAGGTTTGGATCTGTATTACTTACTGACTTGCTATGGAAATGAGGTGGAGTTGGAACCGCAGCGCCTGATGGGAAGCGTCGTTCGCACCTTGAATAGTAAATCAATTTTTACTCAGGAGATGATTCGCGAAACTGTTGCAGACTCAACTTTTACCTTCCTAGCAGGTTCTAACTTGGCCGAGCAAGCTGAGACGATCGCTATTTCTCCTGTCGATCTAAATGTCGAAGAAATATCCAAAATTTGGTCGGTATTTTTCCAAACCCCTTACTCTCTATCAGTTGGTTATAAGGTCAGTCTAATTTTGATCGATAGCGGTGAGATACTCAAAAAACCTTTACCCGTACGCAATCTTCAGCGTCACGTTACACCATACCAGCCAGCGATCGCCCAAATTAAAGTAGTAGAAGCACTATCTAACCTTTGGCAAACGCAGCTGACAACAACGCCGTTGATTCTTGCTACCAGCACCTTGTTAATTCAAGGCAATAAGTTAAGTGCAGACAATACACAAGTACGTATTGGTGATGTCAAGACAATCCCACAAACAGTCACAGATAGACAAATTGCTTTGGATCTCTCCTCAATACCCGTAGAATCCTTACGAGCGGGTGTTCAGAGTTTACAGGTAATTCATCCTCAGCAACATGTTAGCTCAAATGTCGTGCCAATTTTGTTACGCCCAACTATTCAAGAAGTTACAGTGTCTAATTTACAAGGTAGGGGTAATGACACGCGATCGGCTGATGTCACAGTGCTAGTTAATTTTACCATTGATAAAGCTCAGCAAGTAACTTTGGTACTAACTGAACTTTCACTTTCACAATTTGCGGGATACTCCTACGATCAAACTAAGCATCGGCGTGGCAATTCCCACTCAATTACCTTTGCAATTACTGATTGTTTGCCCGGAACTTATCTAGTACGCCTGATTGTAGATGGTGCAGAAAGTCTTTTTACAGTCGATACAGACCCTAAAAGTCCCACATTCGAGCAGTATATCGGGCCTGTAGTAGTGATTTCCTAAGGAGGTAGGAGATAGGAGCCAGCAGTTATTTTATGGAAAATGATTTATTAACTCATAGCTTACAACTTCCAACTGATGATGCCAAATGGCAACAAGCTAACTATAGTTATTTGATGAATGCACTGGCTATAGTCCGCAATGCATTAGAGTCACAAGGAAAAGAAAACAACTTCACACCAGCACTCAGCACTGATAACGCACTTAGCACTCTTTGCAATATTTTTGGTTTGAGCAATTTTGAGCGTAATGTATTACTGCTGTGCATTGGTATGGAATTAGATGCAAATTGGGGGTTTTTATGCGCCAATGCTAAAAGTGGTATTACACAACCCTACCCAACTTTTATGCTAGCTATGGCAGTGTTACCGCAATCGCATTGGAGTGCTTTTACACCTAATGCACCTTTGCGACGCTGGCAGTTAATTCAAATTGCAGAAGGTTCTGCCCTTAATCTCAGTCCACTACGAATTGACGAGCGAGTGTTGCATTATGTAGTCGGTTTGAATGATTTAGATCGAAGGTTGCAGAATATTGTTAAGCCGCTACAAATGCAGAGTACAGGTAATGTAGCATCCCATTTGCAGCTAGCCGAACAATTAGCAACAACGTGGGCACAAATAGACAAAGAAGCAGTATTACCAGTCATCCAATTATATGGAAATGAAGTAGCCAGTAAAAGAGCGATCGCTGCTACAGCCTGCAAGTTTCTCAATCTCAACTTACACCTCATGTCTGCTGGGGCGATTTCCAGCCTCCGCCACAACGAGATGAACGACTTGTTACACCTATGGGAACGCGAAGCCATCCTGAATAATAGTGCTTTGTTACTCGATTGCGATGAAGTGGATAGCACAGAGCCAGCTAGAGAAAATGCGATCGCCCGTTTAATTGAAAATATCTCTAGTCCTTTAATTATTACCAGTCGAGATAGACAGCGAACATTCCAACACCCCCTAATTAACATTGAAGTCTCCAAACCCAGCACTATCGAACAACGCGCTATCTGGCAAGATGCTTTAGGTGAAGCAACAGCCAGCCTTAACGGACATGTAGAAACCTTAGTATCTCACTTCAGCCTCAGTACCTCGACGATTTATACAGTTTGTGCCGAAGCTAGAGGGAGATGGGGGGCAGGGGGGCAGAGGGGCAGAGAGGCTGGGGAGCAGGGGGAGAAGTCTTGTACAGACGCGATTAATCGCGTCTGTATTCCTAACTCCTCACTCAGCACTTTATTATGGGATACCTGCCGTTCTCAAGCTCGTTCAGGTTTGGATGAGTTAGCGCAACCGATTGAAGTGGGTGCTACTTGGGATGATTTAGTTTTGCCAGAAGCACAGCGCCAAGTTTTACGGGATATTGCTGCTCATGTGCGACAACGGGCTAAAGTATACGAACAATGGGGCTTTGGCAGTAAAGGCGGACGCGGTTTAGGCATTAGTGCCTTATTTGCTGGTGCTAGTGGTACTGGTAAGACAATGGCAGCAGAAGTGATTGCCCATGAACTGCGCTTGGATTTGTATCGTATCGATTTGAGTTCTGTCGTTAGTAAGTACATCGGTGAGACTGAGAAAAATTTGCGACGAGTGTTTGATGCAGCCGAAGCTGGAGGAGCAATTTTGCTCTTTGATGAAGCAGATGCCTTATTTGGTAAGCGCAGCGAAGTTAAAGATAGTCACGATCGCCATGCCAATATTGAAGTTGGCTACTTGCTGCAACGCATGGAAGCCTACCGGGGTTTGGCAATTCTCACTACTAATTTAAAAGGTTCTTTAGATCAGGCATTTCTGCGCCGGATTCGCTTTATCGTCCAGTTCCCCTTCCCCGACGCTAATCAGCGTACTGAAATTTGGCAGCGTATTTTTCCCCCACAAACACCTACCCAAGACTTAGATGCTAGTAAGCTGGCACGGTTAAATGTGTCTGGTGGTAATATTCGTAACATCGCTTTGAATGCAGCATTTTTGGCAGCAGATGCAGGCCAGCCAGTCGAAATGAAACATATTTTACAAGCAGCTAAGAGTGAGTATGCCAAGTTGGAACGTCCGTTGACAGATGCTGAAGTCAAAGGCTGGATTTGAAAAAGTGAAATTTAATTTGTGAAAAATAGTGGCGATCGCTAGCTGATTCTTTAAATATAGTGCAAAATTTATTACCAGCTATTGCTAGATGACAAACCGCTATTCTAAAACACTGAGAGGATTGAGTAAATGTATAGCAGACAACATAAAATAGCTAAAACTGCCAAGTCCTCTGACATCTCAGTGTCAAATCAGTTTGCACCGCGTGGTTTTGTCGTTCAGCCCCAACTAGAGGAAGTCAGTACACAACAACAGGAAACACTAGATTTACAAGCTGAATCAGCAAGAGAAAAACAGTTTGGTAATGGCTTACCTGATGTATCTATATTTACTCGGAATCTCACTTCGCCATCAACGCCACGTCTACAGATGAAACTGAACATTGGACAGTCACAGACAGTTCAGCGTCATCAAGAAGAATCAGACAAAGAATTACAGATGAAACCTGATGTACAACGCCATCAGGAAGAAGACGAATTACAGATGAAGCCTAATAATTCTTCATATCTGCAACGGCATGGTGATATGCCAGAAGAAGATGAAGCTATTCAAAGACGGGTAGAGAATAACGGTAGCTTCGACGCAGGTAATAACTTAGAAAGCCGAATTAGAAATCAAAGCAGTGGGCAACCCCTAGATGCTGGGGTGCGTGCTTTTATGGAGCCTCGGTTTGGTCATAGCTTTGCTGATATCCGAGTGCATACCAACAGCGAAGCAGTGCAGATGAATAAAGAATTGCACGCCCAAGCTTTTACAAATGGTCAGCACATTTACTTTAATGAAGGCAAATATAACCCTAACTCTGGCAGTGGCAAAGAGTTATTGGCTCACGAACTAACCCATACAATTCAGCAGACGGGCGGTCATAGTTTACAGCGTCAGGTAGAAGCAAATTCTTGTAATGTCGGCTGTCAATGTTCATCTTGTCTTCCGACTAGTTCAACAATTCAGCGCCAGATTTCTCTAATTCCATCGTCAGGTACGCAAGATTTATTAAGCCGCAGATTAACTGATGTCGTTCAACGCCATGCAGATGCCGCCCATAGTAGGGGTTGTCAATGTTCCAATTGTAGTGCTACGGGCATTCAAATTCAGACAAAGCTAACGGTTGGGGCACCAGGAGATCGATATGAGCAAGAGGCAGACCAGATCGCGGCTCAAGTGATGCGAATGCCAGAGCCACAACAGGCTGATTCAATTCAACGCCATGAAGAACGGCACGCAACAAAGCCTTCGACAACTACTGACTCAGTTAGGGTAGGGCGCGATCGCCTGCAACGTCAAGCGATCGCCCATCCAGTTTCCGTGCAGCAGTCTGCCCCGAATACAATTCAACGGCACTCTGCCTACGAACATTATCTGCTAGGACAAGTTGAGCCTTCCCAACTGGCGAATATTCCTATGGTGCGGGAGATTCCGCAATTAGAGAAACAATTGGATACTTTAACTAAGCAAATCGAGAAAGAGAATAGCGAAGAAAACTGGAAACAAGCAACGCTTTTGACTAATCAGTTAGAAGAAGCAAAAGCCAAAAAAGAAGATGTCAAACACACCCTGATGCAGGAAATGGATCGTCTTGTGAAATGGAAGGATAATCCAAAAGCAGTGGAAGTTGGCAAAACTGTGACAGAGAAAGGAGAGGCTGCACAGGATGCCGATACAGAGATTGTCGAAAAAGGCAAAGTGAAGAAAGGCAAGGATGACAAGTGGCAAGTACCTTACGTAATAATTCCTTGTCAGGATGGGGAAATAGTTGCTACTTATAGTGAAATTAATACTTTGCCTGACTTGTTTGGGAACCCGGAAGCGATCGCCAAGACTCCGAAGGCTAATGTATTTTCTTTACTGCAAGGGGTACGCCAGCAAAGCTACATTGAACTGGATAATATTTATAAAGAGTTATTTGGTCAGTCCAGATCGGAACTACATAACAAAGTCAAAGTGGATGATGACTTTACCCAAGCTCAAGGCCCAAGAGCGCAAGCTGTTGTAAATAAAGCTTATGAAGTCCGCACAGAGTCACAAGTTAACGACGCAACCTTCCGACAAGGTGATGAAAGTGAAGCATATTTTGCTGCCTTAGAACGCAACGCTTGTCACTTTGCACCTGAAAGCTGGACGAGTTGGGAAAGATATCATACCAAAGCCAGAGAACTTGCTAACCTAGCATTAAATGGTAAAAGATTTGTCCAAAAGGCACAAGATATGGGTCTGCCAGATGCAGCAGCCCAATTAGAGGAAGAAGTTGCAGATTATACTAATCAAGCTTTGCTACAAAATGCTTTTGGCGAGCATTATCTGCAAGATTCATTTGCGGCTGGGCATTTAATTAATAAGACCAAGATCATGCAATGGTTCGTCGCATGGCTGAATAAACAAGATAAAGGTCTTGGTACTTTTGACGAAGCAGAATCAGACTGGGCAATGGTTAGCTCAATTGCCAGCGAAGATTTGCAATCTAATCCGCAAGCACTGCACGATCGAATTGTGCGGGGAGAGATTGTTTCTTTTGAACAGCTAAATACAGCAATGGGCGCACAAGTTAAGCCAGAAATTGTATTTATGATGTGGTGGCGAAATGCGGCTGCTCAACACGGAAGTATGAAGCATTTGACTCCAGACGAAGCAGCAGAATATTGTTCAATATCTACAGTGCAAGGTAATTCAGATGCTGCTGAAACCTTAATGCAGGCACTAGTTAGCAGTAACTTTGCTAAAGAAAAAGTTGATAAAACACTGGGGAACAAACTTAGCTTTGGTAAGGCTGGTAAAGCAAAAGCAGTCTATTCATTAGACGAAGCACAAGTAAACGTAGTCAAAGCGCAAGGGGGTTCTCCTTACAAGTCGAAAGTAGCACAACAGGCGGAAGACAGCGAGCAAGAACATGATTTTGAGGCGGAAGCTGAAGAATTTAATGCTGTTGCTTACAATAGCTTTTTAAGTAATGCCTATGTCCAAGGTGCAACTAAATTTTTCCATGACAAATATTGTAAGGAAGGACTAAAAGTTTACTCCAGGGGTGGTGAGTATTTACATATGATTTATGGAGATAACAATATGATGAAAGCGGGAGGTCAAAAGGGAGTGCAATTCTCAGCAGAGACTTCCCAAATGTCGAGAGAAGCAATTTTTAATATTGTGAATGGTGAGTCTGATAAAGCAGCATCAATTGACACAATTAAAAACCGTTTCCCAGGATATGCAATTGATGAGGGTGCGACTTTACCCCTCGATAAATGGAATGAAATGCTCAAAGCGCGTGGCGAAGCTGGTTTATTTAAGAAAGCAATGGATAATGGGGCGCTGACAGTCTATAAGAAACAAAAGGGCATTTCTAAAGGTCATGCAATGGATTATGAAAAGTTGACCCAAGCTATTGAATCAGAAGCCGCTGAGGCACAACACGACGAAGGATTTTAAATTTTTGAGCGTGTAAAAATGATGACTCAAACTAACACAAACGTTAATACCTCAACTATTACGAATTCAGTTTTTGAGGTTGTTATCAAGTTCTTTCAAGACAATAACTGGTCATTTTCTCAGCACGAAACAGAACCCATTCTCAAAATGAATTATCAGGGTGAAAATGGCGAATGGATATGTACTGCTAAGACACGAGAAGAACATCACCAATTTATTTTTTATTCATCTTTGCCTGTGAATGTGCCAGAAAGTAAACGTCTGGCTGTGGCTGAGTTTTTGACGAGAGCTAATTTTGGCTTGATTGTTGGTAACTTTGAAATAGATTTAAACGATGGAGAAGTACGTTATAAAACTTCTAGTATTGAGGCTAAAGACAGTAGTATCAGTACAGATTTGATTGGGCAGTTAATTTTTGCCAATGTCATGATTATGGATCGATATTTGCCGGGGATTATGTCTGTAATCTATGCTAATGTTTCACCAGAAGCGGCTTTGATTCAAGTTGAAGGATTAGTTATTTCTGAAGATGTGTAGGGATGGCGATCGCTCCTCAAATCAGCCTGCTAAACTAAAAACACATCTCGCAGCATTCAGGAGCCATGAGCGCCACAACTTCTCAACTCACCCTAGAAGAGTTTCTGAAGCTCCCAGAAACGAAACCAGCCAGTGAATATATTAACGGTGAGATTATTCAAAAGCCAATGCCAAAAGGCAGACACAGCCGCTTGCAAGGTAAACTTTGTGCTGCTGTCAATCAAGTTACAGAAGAACAGAAAATTGCCTATGCCTTTCCTGAATTGAGGTGTAGTTTTGGTAATTGCTCAATTGTCGCTGATGTAGCAGTCTTTAAATGGGGGCAAATACCATTTACTATTAACGGTGAAGTTCCCGATAACTTTGAACTTCCACCAGACTGGACAATTGAAATCCTTTCTCCAGAACAAAAACCGAACAAAGTAATTGGCAACATTCTTCACTGTTTGAAGTATGGTAGCCGTTTGGGATGGTTTCTCGATCCTGATGACTTAAGTATTTTGGTATTTTTACCAGACCAACAGCCGATGTTATTGCAAGGTGAAGATTCCTTGCCTACTTTAGAAGAAATTGAGATTAAACTAACTGTGAATCAAGTTTTTGGTTGGTTAAAGATGGCTGGTTAATCTTAACTTTTAGCGTAAAGTTTAATGCCTTTGCCGAAGTATCAGTATACGATGCGGCAATCAAAGCGATCGCTGACTACTGTAAAATAACTTGGGTTTTAAAGGTCAACTCTTTGCAGGTGCGATCGCTCTTCAAGCGATCGCGATATTATACCCTTACCCCCTTCATACCCTCACATCCTTTTTTTCGTCTGGGCGAAGACAGATTATGACCTCAACAATTTCAATTAACGACAGTCAGCGCTTACAGCTCAAACCTCTAGAAGTTCCATCCCGGCTGCTGTTGGGGCCAGGCCCTTCAAATACCCATCCCGAAGTTCTGCAAGCGATGAATACCTCACCAGTAGGGCATCTTGACCCAGCTTTTTTAGCACTGATGGATGAGATTCAGTCCCTGCTGCGCTACGTATGGCAAACAGAAAACCCGCTCACTATTGCTGTCAGTGGTACGGGGTCGGCTGCTATGGAGGCAACTATTGCCAATGCTACAGAACCCGGTGATGTAGTTTTAATTGGTGTCGCTGGTTACTTTGGTAATCGCCTTGTGGATATGGCTGGACGGTATGGGGCAGATGTACGAACCATTACCAAACCTTGGGGACAAGTCTTCACTTTAGATGAACTGCGAACTGCTGTAGAAACTCATCGTCCGGCAATTCTAGCTTTGGTTCATGCTGAAACCTCCACTGGCGCGCGTCAACCTTTAGAGGGAGTGAGCGAACTGTGTCGGGAATTTGGCACATTGCTATTAGTAGATACCGTGACGAGTCTGGGTGGCGTTCCCATATTTTTAGATGCTTGGGGAGTTGACTTAGCTTACAGTTGTAGCCAAAAAGGTTTGGGTTGTCCGCCTGGTGCTTCGCCCTTTACCATGAGTCCGCGTGCAGTTGAGAAATTGCAACAACGCCGCACAAAAGTGGCAAACTGGTATTTAGACATGTCATTGCTAGGCAAGTATTGGGGTAGCGATCGCACCTATCATCACACAGCACCCATTAACTTGTACTATGCATTGCGGGAAGCATTGCGTTTAGTTGCCGAAGAAGGACTAGCAAACTGCTGGCAGCGTCATCAAAAGAATGTAGAGTATCTCTGGGAAGGATTAGAGGACTTAGGATTGAGTATGCACGTTGAGCGAGAGTACCGACTGCCAACCCTTACCACTGTTCGTATTCCAGAGGGGGTAGATGGTAAGGCAATTGCCCGACAGTTACTAAACGAACATAGCATTGAAATTGGTGGCGGTCTTGGCGAACTAGCTGGTCAAGTTTGGCGTGTGGGACTGATGGGCTTTAATAGTCGTAAAGAAAGTGTTGACCAACTTTTAGCAGCATTACGGCAAGTTTTACCAAGGTAGGGGACTGGGAGAGAGGACGCAAAGACACGGAGAGTTCTTTCCTCGCGTTTCCTTCATCTCCCGCCTGCCCTACAGCTTAGTATGAAAACCCACAATGGTATGGACTTCTCTACATGCAAAGATACATCGCACGATCAAATCGCGCTGTTTATTTGAGCGGAAACAACGGCTATTAGTAGCTGTTTCTGGCGGACAAGATTCGCTGTGCTTAATCAAATTACTGTTAGATTTGCAACCAAAATGGGGATGGCACTTAGGTATCGCTCACTGCGATCATCGCTGGCGTTCTGACTCTCAAGCTAATGCCAATCATGTAGAAGATTTAGCTAAGACTTGGGGTATATCTTTTTACTTAGAAACAGCGAAGGAAGCTTTAAATAGTGAAGCTGCGGCCCGGAATTGGCGATATCAAGCTTTAAGCGCGATCGCCCAAGCCAATAATTACCAATATATTGTTACAGGACACACAAAGAGCGATCGCGCCGAAACTTTGCTTTACAACTTAATTCGTGGTACTGGTGCTGATGGTTTACAAGCCTTGACTTGGCAACGTCCCTTAACTGCTGACGTTATGTTAGTGCGTCCACTTTTAGAAGTCACTCGCTTACAAACAGAGCAATTTTGTCAAGAGTTTGATCTGCCGATTTGGGAAGATTCCACTAATCAAGATGTTAAGTACGCCCGCAACCGCATCCGCCAAGAGTTGATACCGTATTTGCAAACAAATTTTAACCCTAATGTCGAATCAGCTTTAGCTCAAACAGCCGAACTTTTGCAAGCGGAAGTGGAATATTTGGAACAAACCGCCCAGCAGTTGCGGGAAGAGGCGATGGAAAGTAGAGACGCGATTAATCGCGTCTGTACAAGAGTGGGGGATATTGTTTCTTTAAGGTTAAATCGTCGGGTGTTGCAGAAAGCACCGCTGGCGCTGCAACGTCGTGTGATGCGACAGGTGTTGCAAGAAATACTTGCTGATGCGCCCAATTTTGAACATATTGAAAAACTAACAGCTTTAATTACAGCGCCAAACCGATCGCAAACCGATCCCTTTCCTGGTGGTGCGATCGCTCTAGTACAAGGTAACTGGATTATTATTAAAAGTGATTTTAACACTTAACCTAACATTTCTCTGTAACCTTTTCTATTCAAATGTAGCCAGCAATTCAAGGTGCGTTAGCCTACGGCATAACACACTGGATTATTATTAAGAGTGATTAATTTTTTAACCGTTAACACTTAACCAAACATTTATCTGTAACCTTTTGTATTCAAATGTAGGGTGCGTTGTCGCGCAGCGTAACGCACCGCCAATAATTCAAGGTGCGTTAGCCTACGGCATAACACACCCTACTGGCATGGCAAGGCTAAAATGTTGCATTAAAAATCTCTGAAAAATTGAAGTTTAGACACATAATCGAATTTTTCTATTGCACTACTTTAGCCTTGACACGCCACTACTGGCGTGTCAAGGCTAAAATGTTGCATTAGAATCGCCTGTTTCATCGGTTTCAAAAATTGGATAAAGATGTTTAAGTTTGACACGCGCGTCTTCAGTAGTAAAACGCCAAATTACTTTACTGGCGGTACAGTTGCG